>CAZYTI010000025.1:0-14405 GCA_964650065.1 uncultured bacterium | reverse complement strand
AAGGCGGCGAGACCGGAAAGGCATAGCCATACACCGGGAACGTTCTGGTACTATAACAACTGGGATTTTAATAGTCTGGGAACCATATTCAGGCAGGAAACCGGCACCGATATTTTCGAAGCCTTCAAGACACGGATCGCCGATCCCATCGGCATGGAGGATTACCAGGTCTCGGATGGTCAGTACCATTATGAAAATATTTCTATCCATCCTGCCTATCCGTTTCGGATGACAGCCAGGGATGCGGCCCGTTTTGGATTGCTCTTTCTGCGCAAAGGCTTATGGGAAGGCAATCGAATCATCTCCGAGGCATGGATCACAGAAAGCACGACTTCTTATTCCGATGCAGGCAGTGCCGGCGGCTATGGCTACATGTGGTGGGTTGCAGTCGATGCGGAGCATGTGCCGGCGGTCACGATTAACGATGGCGCCTATTCAGCACGGGGTTACCATGGGCACTGTATTTTGATAATTCCGGATTTGGATGTGGTCATTGTGCACCGGGTGAATACGGATATTGGGAATCAGGTGAATGGGGTGGAGTTTGGGATACTGGTGTCGCTTATACTTGACGCGAAGACAATTTAGAATTAAGGCCGTGTAATTTAAATAATATTATTAATTTCTCTGTGGACTCTGTGGTTAGTTTTTGACAATAACAAGAATTGAGGAAGGAGGAAATCATGAGATCTTTTCAATTTAAACATTCCATCAGATTGATTACACTGTTTGGGCTGATGGTGTTCGTTCTTTCTATTGGATGTTTTATTGTCGATCCCTGTGGTGATGGAAGCAATAAATATTCTGTGAGTGAATCATTTGATTATAGCATCGATGTGGATAATCAGTTCCGTTTTCGAATTGATGGTATTAACGGTTCGATAGAGATTATTGGGAAAACGGATGGATCAACGGTGGAAGTCTGGGGTGAACGGATTGTCAAGTCGGATAGTCGTTCCGATGCCCAGAGTCATCTGGATGATTTGGAAATTCGGATGTCCAGCAGCGAGGATGAGGTCTTTGTTTGGACGGATCAGCCCCGTAATACGAATGGACGAAATTATGAAGTGGAATATCATGTACGCATTCCAGAATCCTGGCAGGTTTTTGCAGAGAATACCAATGGTGAAATAGAAATCAAGATCATTTCCAATGATGTCTCGGTGGAATTAACCAACGGTAACATCAGGGTGGTCGATATCATTGGTGACTTCAGTGCCGGTCTGACCAATGGGAATGTCGACCTGGCACGTATTCAAGGCAGTGTCGAGAGCTATGTGACCAATGGAAAAATATTTGGTGATGTGACCGTACCTCTAGAAGGTGCTTGTGATCTTCAGATTACCAACGGTAATATTGATTTGGAAATTCCCAGAAGCACTTCTGCCAGCTTTTCTGCCAGGGTGACCAACGGAAATATTCACATTGACGATCTGACATTGTCTAATTTATCTACATCAAAATACTCGACCACAGGTGTATTAGGGGATGGGGATGGAACGGTCTCGCTGAAAGTGACCAATGGAAATATTCATGTGGCTGGATTTTGATGTGGGACTCATCGTGGAGCGTTTAGCGTGAAGAGAAGAGCGATTGGCAACTCGCTCTTCTCTTCACCATTTTTCAGCCGTTAAAGAGGCCTTTGAGGTTTTGGAAACCTCAAAGGCCTGAAGTAACGATTACTTTGCATTCCTCACATATTTTTCCAACCACTCGGTCATTTCCCAAAGACAGTGCATGACGGATTCCCGGGCGCGATAGCCGTGACTCTCATAGGGGAGCATGACCAATCGGGCTTTGGCACCGTGACCTTTAAGCGCGGCGTAGTACCGCCGGCTCTGAACGGGGAAGGTGCCCGAGTTATTGTCCGCCTCACCGTGGATCAGGAGGATGGGCTCGTCCACTTTTGGCGCATGCATGAAGGGCGACATGTTGAAATAGACATCGGGTGATTCCCAATAAGTGCGCTCCTCCGACTGAAATCCAAAAGGCGTGAGGGTTCGATTGTAAGCACCGCTGCGGGCGATGCCGGCCGCAAAGAGATTGGAATGGGCCAGAAGGTTGGCGGTCATGAAGGCGCCGTAGGAGTGTCCTCCGATCCCAATTTTGTTCCGATCCGCAACACCGCGTCGAACGACCTCATCCACGGCGGCTTTGGCACTGGAGACGAGCTGTTTGACAAAGGTATCATTGGGCTCCTCGTCCCCTTCACCGATGATGGGCATCGCGGCACCGTCCAGAATGGCGTAACCCAGGGTCAACCAGGGCAGTGCGCCGCCCCAACTGATTCTAATAAACTGGTAGGGTGAACGCGTGACTTGCCCTGCCGCATCGGCACTTTTATACTCCCGGGGATAGGCCCACATGAGCATGGGCAGGGGGCCATCGCCGGACTTGTATCCGGGGGGGAGATAGAGGGTGCCCGTGAGCTGAACACCATCCTCACGGGTGTATTTGATGAGTTCCTTCTGGGCATCTTTTAACTGGGGCGTCGGATGGGGGAATTGGGTCAATTGGGTGATCTTCTTTTTTCGTAGATCGCGCATAAAATAGTTGGGCGGCTCGGTGACGGATTCTCTAATGGTCAAAAGCATCTGTCCCTTTTTATCGACAAGATCGATGGCGCGTTCGTAATAGGGGGCTTCTGAACGCCACAGTCGTTTTGCTTTCAGTGTGCGTAAATCGAGTTCATCCAGAAAGGGGCGATTCCCTTCCGGCGAAGCACCGGCACCGGTAAGATAGAGGGAACGTCCCTTGTTGGCCGTGAAAAGAACGTATGTCCCGTATTGCGTTTGTTTGAACATGGGCCTTCCCGGGTCGGAATAGCGATCTTCATATGAGCGGTCCCAGAGCAATTTGGGCTTGGATTTTGGATCGTCGGGTTTGACGATCCATGTCTTTGTTTTCCGGTTGCTCCACCAGGATTCACTGGCCAGGGCAAGCTGCCCGTTTCCCCAACTGATGCCGCCATATCGCAGTCCAAGGGCGATCAAGGGGATGGGTTCTCCGTCGAAGGGTGTGGGAAGCATGAAAACCTGGTCACGGATCTCGGCCTCTTTCCGTGGATCGCCGCCGTCCTGAGCTTCGACCCAGTAGAGGGTGGCCGGGGCATCATCACGCCAATCATAGGAACGCGGTCCAGTGGTTGTTGCACCTCGTCCGATGGGGACTTCCTCGGCCAGGGGCAGGTCGGCCATTTGCTTGACGACCCGGCCGTCCCGATCCCATATCTCCACCAGGGTGGGAAATCGATAAACGGGAACCAGGTAGGAAAAAGGCCGATGATTGGATTGTACCAGGAGGTATTTCCCATCCGGGGAGGATGATGCCGATTGGATAAGGGCCGGGTTGCCCAGTTTCATTGTGGATCCGTCCAGACCGACTCGGAGGATTTGAGATGTGGAGTAGTACTCGAAAAGGATCTCGTCATGGGGATTTTTGAGTAAATCCTGATAAGTCCGGGCCGCTGCCCTCCGACCCGTGGATTCCTGGATGATGGGGCTGGCAGGCACGGACGGGGCCATAGGGGCCTTGCCCCTATCATCAGGAACGGTCTTACAGATCAATGTCTGATTATCCGATACCCATTGGAATACGGATCGACCGGCGGCATTCAACCTATTGGGGATGAGTTGTTTCGCTATTTTGGATTTGGTATCGGCAAGCCAGAGATAAATCCCGGTTTCCAGGGTGATGGTAAACGCTATTTGCTTGCCATTGGGTGACCAGCGCACATTATCGATCCTTGGATTTTTCGGTAGTCCCTGGAGGTCAAATTCTTCCCCTTTGGATATGCTCTTTAATTTGAGACCGGTGTAATACCTGCCTCTACTGGGTCCATTGGTCCGGGGATTGATTCGCATCCCGGCCAGTCGCAGCTCGGGCTGGGCCAGCTCATCGATAGATGGAAAACTCGGAACGGACATGATGAGCATCCATTGATTTGTGGGGTCAATATTCACCGATGGTGTCGGTGGGGCATCGACCAGGTCGGCAACGGCCTTGGGCGGCATCTGGTAGGTCTGCTGTGTCGATTGACCGTAAATACTCGCTCCATAAAGAATGAGAATGGTGATGAGTATCAATCGAAACCACGTGTTTTGATAAATCTTTTTCATGATGCAATCCTCCTTTAGTCAATAAGCTAAAATAATCCTATTTTTATTGTGTTTCTGGTTTCTGGCTACTGGTGACTGGTTAAAAATTCATCCCGATTCTCTTTTTAACCAGAAACCAGTGACCAGTAACCAGCAACAATTTTTTCTTAGTTTGAGACGAATCTTCCAACCAAATTAGTTATATTCAAATGTTTTTACTCATACAACTCATCCACATTGCAGGCGGCGAGCTGGGTCAAGAAATTTCCTATGGGTTGAACGATGTCGTTGAGAAATTTTTGTCCCTTATGGGGATCGGCCTGGGATGGATTTCCAACGCCGGTATCCCGTGAGATTTTGGTCCATTGACGTGGTGCCCAGGCCCATCCATTTTTGAAACCATCGGGTTTCCATTGCCGAACTTTTCCCTCCCCGGCTTCGGACAGGGGCCGCACATGTTCGGAGGCGATATGGAGCATGACGCTGGTTTCCATCTCTGCTCCATGGTCTCCCGTATCTTCGAAATGAAGGCTCCAATCGACTACTTTGTACCAATCTATGGTGCAGATAAAGATTTGAGGGAATTGGGGTTGCAACTCTCGGATGATGGATCGGAAATCATTCCCCCCATGACCGTTCATAACGACCAGTTTAGGGATGTTTTGTTGTGAAAGCGAATCAATCACATCATGAAGCACGGCCGTCTGAGTACTGGGATTCATATTGATACAGAGTTTGAGATCCAATTGTCCGGTATTCACACCGAAGGGAATGGTCGGAAGCACCACGATTTTTACCCCCTTTTCCCATGCGTACCTTGCCGATTTTTCGGCAACATAATCGCATTGGATTGTATCTGTACCGTAGGGGAGATGATAATTGTGCGGTTCGGTGGCCCCCCAGGGAAGAATTGCTACTTCATAATCTGTTTTTTTAACGGTCTTCCAGGTGATTTCGGATAAAATATAAGATCGACCTGCGCTTGGATGATTTCGTTTTTTTTCAGGAGCCATTGGACAGCCAATAAATAGTTATTGAATCAAATTCGTATAATTATTTACGATCACATTTGTTAGAGAAGTGTTTATGATGAAGTTCCATTCTTTTCTTTGACTTGAATTCGGGTGCTTCTTTCAATGTGGTTCCAAGTATTCGAAAGGCTTTCAGTAGAAGCTTCAGACTGCCTTTTTTGAGCTTCACCGGAGTGGTGCCCACGTCCTTCCATCCTGAAGTCTTTAATTCGTCGGAAGGAATCCGTACTTTCTCCCAGTTGTGGAAGAGTTTTCCCCAGTCGCTTTTGAGAATTTTATTGACTCTTTTTAAGTGGGTGGGATACCACAGGAAATCATGATATACTACACTGGCGATGTAGGACCAGGGGGCCAGGATGGTTTTTAGTGACCATTCCAGGGGTTTCTTCAACTTCCCCCAATATATTTTATGCTGCATGCGACCCGCGAAGGTCATTTTTTTAAACGGACCGACAAAATGCCAATTTTCTTGAATGACATCACGGTCACCGACAATATCGATTTCGTTAATATCCCCACACCCAAGCGCCATATCATGGGCCAAACGCAGGCATTTGACGTCCTTCAAGGGATCGAAACCCATGATCTTGGCGGCCACGGCATCGATGGCCACCTGATCCGAAGAAGCGAGGAGCACGTTCTTTACATGGGGAACCATACATCGGGGGCCGGGTCCGTCGCCTGCAAAGGTGCCATCGATGACGGCAAAAAGTCCTGTATGAATTTTCTTCTGAATCATCAGTAAATCGACCAGCGTTTCGTGAATGACGGGATGGGTCCAATGGCGTTTTTCGTTGAGGAGTCCTCCGAAGCTGTTCTTCATGGCTCCGGTCATGGTAGTAAAAATGTGCGTCTTTATGGTCGGCAGATGGAGGATGTTCTCCCCGATGAATCGCTTGGGGATCATGAATCCTTCGGGATAGATCTGATTCAATACGAGGAATTGATCGGTTAAGTCTCCCACGGCTTCCCGGATATGCATCCATGCTTCGTTTTCATAGAGATGGATGTTTCTGAGACCATGATCCTCGATGACGGAGAGATGCTTGTTCTCCCGTTCACCCAGGTGGGCATCTATGACCACGGTTCGGTTGTGACATGCATGAATTAAATTGGGATCGAATCCATCCTTTTTCATGGCCCTGATCACGCCGTCGACCTGCCAAGGCGTTGTAGAGCTTCCGGGATAGAAGAAGTGCCAACTGATGTTCATCTTTAGGGCCGTGTCTATGTCTTTCTTCAAGACGTGCTGATAGTCAGCCAGATTCATTAATTTGTGGTAATCTGTCAGAATGGTAGCTGGAGAGGTTTTTAAAATGGCAACTTTGGGTTTTTTCATGCGGTGACCTGGATGTTGAAGTTGTCTTAGTTTAACAAAAATCCAGGTATTTGTCAATAATTAAAAAATTACGGACTACGCTTGTTTGAAGATGTAATCCATGATGGGGTATTCATGGTCGCGACCAACACACGGTATTCCGACACATCGGGACGACCGGGGATGGTCTCCTAATGTTCCGGTCGAAAACTATCGAGTAAATTGAACCAATAATTGCCTGATAGACTGACGATTAAATGTCCATCCATTGGTACGATTTTATAAAAAACGTCCATCCCCAATTCCTCAAGATGGTCTTTGGTGATTTCCATGGCTTCAAGGAAACTGTCATCAAATAGACCAACGACCATGGCTATATGCATATTTGCCAACTTGTGAAGATTGTTGAAATCATCCTCTGAGACTGGATAACCCGGCATGGCAGTCAGAGAGTGAAATTTCTCCGGGTACATGGTGGCAACTCGAAAACTGCTGAATCCCCCGGCACTGTGACCCGCAATATGAAATTTATCCCCTTCTACATGATAATGTTCAGTAATCCAATCCATCAAGCCGGGGATGAGTTCTTCTGAGCCCTCATAAAATCGTAATGTAGGAGCAACGGGGCTGACCACAATCCAATTTCTTTGAATGGACGATCTTATCCAATACTGGTCCAGAGCGCCTTCGACTTGATATCGAGTCTGGTCTCCGGGGGGAAAGGCAAGGAGTACCGGGTAGGTTTCATCTTCATTAAAAATCTCGGGGAGGACCAGAGCGAATTCTAATGTTTTGTCCTTTTCTATTTCAATTTCGATAAAGCTGATATATGGATTTTCTTCGAGGCTTATTTCTAAATTGGTATCACATGCCTGAATGAAGAAAAATATGCCTGTGATTATCATTGCTATTAAAAGCCTTTTCATTGGGTTGTTCCTTTCGTTTGCCAATGATTAGAAATAACCTAATATATTCAGGAAAGTCGAAAATCCATTGAATTTGATGGTCAGATCATTTACAAGTCCGGTGGCAATGGATCCGGATTTTCCCAAAAGATAACCGGCCTCAATACCAACGGATAAATTTCTGTTAAGGAAGGCCCTTGCACCTATCCGAGGCATGAAAGCCATGTTAATCGATTTCAACGCTATTTCTCGAAAGCTGTAGAGATAACAAGTGCCCGTGGTTTGAAACAGTCCGGTATTCACACCGATGAATGCATATGCACCGGATTTTTTTCCGATTTGTATGGCGTATTCGATCCCCCCATAATAAAACAGGGTTTTTATATGGCTGTCCAGGTCTTCATAGTGGGTATAGTCGTAAAAGTCCAGGGTGATTCCGGCCCCAATTGAAATATTACCGTTGAGATAAAATCCTGCCTTTATACCGCCGCTGTACTGGAAGACTACACCCAAAAAGTCTTTTTTCCAATTAGATAATGATGGCCAATGGACACCACCATGAATACCGATAAAGATCTCATGTGCCAAGTTATTTGGAAGGAATGGTTTTTCATTTTTGAATTCAGGACCCGTCTCGGGCAGCTCAGGAATTTCCAAGTGCTGAGCCGTATGATAATAGTACATTTTTATATTTTCAAAAGGGACCATCCGGGGGCCGTCGGAAGCTACGACACGGAGATTGTTCTCGATACGTTGCACGATTTTACATTTTAATGTCTCCCCAGACTCAAGATAAATCATATCGGCCCAGGTAAAAATGATCGATTCAATTTTATTGTGCAGAACTTGAACTTTTCTACCCTCATTTTTACGTATATTCACATAACGTTCATCAGCATTTAAGATTCTCCCTTCTACCTTGGAACCATCGGTTAATTTGATGATATCCGGAAATATTGGTGTTGACCAGATGAATATTAGGATGGAAAGAAAACAGGCCGGCTTTCCTTTCATGTAATGGTCTCCTTCTTTTAGGTAACAGATTAAAAAATCACCTGATCCCGTCTCCGTCTGCCCCGTGTTTTCCAGGGATCGATGTGAACATCACAAGTATCAATTGGGACATTGGCACTGGTAAACAATTCTTCCCAAATTTCGGGACAGGAATCTGTGGCGATTTTATTGGTTTCACTGCACACTTTCAAACGCATCACCCCGGCAGGTTGTACGAATTCGGCAAGGGGGAGGCGCAGGGTGTCATGAGCCATTCTCATGAAGGGTGCCCAAATAGGGAGGCAAGTCTTGGCCCCGGATTGATCGTGCCCAAGCGTGATGCGTTCGTCATGGAAACCGACCCACACACCGGTACATATTTGCGGTGTGAATCCAACGAACCACGCATTTCGAAAATCGTTGGTCGTGCCTGTTTTTCCTGCAGCAGGACGATAAAAATGATATTTCCATCTTGATGAATAACCTGTCCCCCTGGCGTGATTTGTGACCTCACTCAATAAATCTGTCATGATATAAGCGGTTTCCTCACTTATGGCGACACGCTGACGGGGTGTATTCTCCTCCAATATATTTCCATCTTTGTCTTCCACTCGCAGTATTGCTGTCGGTTCAACCCATACGCCCTGATTGGGAAACACGCCGAAGGCAGCTGTCAACTCCAGGGGAATGACCACATCCGATCCCAGAGCCACGGCATCATAGGGATGTATTTCTGTGGTCAGACCGAATTGTTTGGCATAACGGACGATCTGCTGTTGGAGATTCATCTCCTGAACGAGTCGAACCGTGACGAGGTTCAAGGACCGCCTGAGACCTTCCCGTAGTGTAGTAGGTCCACCGGTACTTCCATCGTAGTTGGGGGGGTTCCACCGGGTGCCATCTAACATGATGAGAACCACGGGTTGGTTCAGGACCTGGGTGGTCGCAGGCCATCCATTGTCAATGGCGACGGTATATACAATGGGTTTGAAAGCGGAGCCTGGCTGTCTTTTGGCCTGTACGGCAGTGTTGAATTTCCACGTATTAAAATCCCTCCCTCCAATCATTGCCATGATATATCCGTTGGTTGGGTTGATGGCAGTTAATGCAATCTGTAAAGTAGCACGAGCTTTCAGAAGGGAGTCTAGCCGGACTGAATCTGCCAGAAAAGCCTCGATTTCACTTCGGGTTTGTAAGGGTGGATCCAGCCATTGAGTAAAACTGCGTTTTGCCTTTATTCGTTGCCAAATTTCCTGCTCCAGGCCCGGGAGAAAGGCCTCGACCACGCTGTCTGCACACGCCTGCACACGTGTGTCCAGGGTTGTGTAGATCGATAGGCCATCTGTCAACACCCGAGACCCATATTTATCAAACATCTTTTTACGAACATATTCACAAAAATACGGAGCGTTGGTCGTTACATCTCGATACCTTTCCACAACATCCAATTCCAGATGACTCAGCGAATCGTTTTCAGTCGATGTGAGATAACCACATGCTGTCATACTCTGAAGGATGACATTTCTACGTACCGTTGCCGCTGCAATACTGCTGTCAGGTGAGTAGTAGCCATAGGGCAGTTGAAGAAGGCCTATGATGAGAGCCGATTCTTCGGCATTTAAATCTTCAACATTTTTGCGAAAATAGGCCTGTGCCGCTGCTTGAACACCGTGGGTACCCCGTCCCAGGGGCATTTGATTTAAATACATCTCCAGTATTTCAGATTTGGAATAGGTGCGCTCGATTTGCAGTGCCGTGAGTGCTTCCCGCATTTTACGAATGTATGTCTGCTCCGGTGTCAGATAGACTTTCTTAGCGAGTTGCTGAGTGAGAGTACTGGCCCCACCATGAATTTTTAAAGTAGAAAAGTTAATGAGAGTGAGCTTAAAGATACGCTTGAGGTCCAAACCCCAGTGGTCATAGAATTTGCGGTCTTCGGAGGCGATGGTTGCCTGCAGCAGATGATCGGGCATTTTGTCTATCGGAACTTTGACCCGCTTCTGTGTGAATAATTCTTTCAAAACCTTACCATCAGCCGAATAAATACGCGTGACCAGCTTTGGATCACTTGCCATTTCCAATTGCTCGAGAGAAGGAAGGTTTCTACTCAAGGTCGCTATGATCAAACCACCAATCAAACTCATACCGACGAACGTAAATATCGGATAGAGGAGCCATTTACGTTGACTCGAGAGTTTGAATCTCGACTTTGTAGGGCTCTGGAGCGGTGGCGCATCGCGCTTTTTTCTTTTCATTTGTATTCCTATTTAAAACTTTGGTATTATGAATGATGGGGCTAGAGGCAATTTTATTGTCGCCAATAATTCATGCTTAATATGCCTTCTTCTAATTTTCCATAAGTGAATTTTCCCATCCAGTCCCCTGTATTGATATAGGTCTTACCATCTTCATGAAATTCTTGAGGTTGATGTGTATGAGCAAGAATGACACCGTCAAATCCATCGGCAAAACGCGACCTGGCAAATTCAACATACTCAGCATCTAGATTATTGATTTCCCGATGATTTCGACTCAAGTTCGAAAAAAACTTGGCCAGACGAAATCCTATATCAGGATGGAGGATACGATACAGGCGAATATTGAAAGGATTGCGTAATACACGTTTGAGCAATCGATATCCCACATCCTGTTTCGCCAGTCCGTCACCATGCGCCAAGTAGAGACGCTTTCCATCAATGGTAATGTCTAAAGGGTGGTGATGAATTCGGACACCCAATTCGGTTTCGAAAAAGCGATCGATTCCAAAATCGTGGTTTCCCGTAATATACTCAACTGTCAATCCATGATCGACCAATTGATTTAAAGCGATTAAGATCCGAAAATGGCGACGCGGAATGACTGTTTTATATTCAAACCAGAAGTCAAACAAGTCTCCAACAATAAACAGACCGTCACCATTCTGTTCTACATAACCGAAAAATTCCAAGAGTAACGATTCACGTCGATCTTCTTCCTCTTGCGATGCATTACCCAGATGCGCGTCAGAGATGAAAAATATCCGACTCATGAATCCCTTCCGAAATCATCATTGGCACGACCTAACGTAAGTAAATATAGACATCTCGAAATATAAAAGCAATCATTTTTCTGATTTCCTTGACACCGATGGAAGGGGAGTCGACTCTGTCGGTGAAATCGATCCCCCTGTTGATTAAATGTCATCACAGACTGTTGGTAGTTGCTTTTATTCTTTGTTTTTACTATCTTTTTTGTGCATTGGTTCCTTATCAAATAGTAAATAAAGTCAAATGATTATTAAGAATTAAATTTATGGGATTGTATAAGATTCATAGTTGTTTTAACGAAATGCGAGTCTTAGTCAGAGATTGCCACGCATGAAAATGTTGGTGCTCAATTCCTATGCCAAGATTAACCTGGGCCTGCTTCTGCTCAGGAAGAGGGCGGACGGATACCATGATATTGCCACGGTGTTTCAACAGATCGGTTTGTATGATGAGATCACTTTTCGAAAGATTTCATCCTCTCTCACGATCAACTCAACAGAGTCAGCTTTACCCCTTGACAATACAAATCTCGTCCATCGCAGCTTTGATTTGATTCGAAAATTATGCGGTATCCGAGAGGGATTGAAAGTCCATATTCGAAAAAACATACCTATTGGGGGCGGGATGGGGGGGGGGAGTAGTAACGCTGCCTCGACATTGCTCGCGGTAAACCGTATTTGGGAACTGCATCTGTCTTCAGACGAACTGCAGGGGATGGCCATTGAGATCGGTTCTGATGTGCCATTTTTTCTTTTGGGTGGAACTGCCCTGGGACGAGGGCGGGGAGAAATCCTTACTCCCATACATTGGTCGGCAGATTATTGGATTGTCACCGTGAATCCGGGAATCTCTGTTTCTACATCTTGGGCATATGGTCAAGCCAAAATTGCCTTGACAAAAGAAGAAAAATTTACTAAATTTAGGTCGATTTTTAAAAGGTATATTCCCCATACCCTGCGCAGTATGTTAATCAACGAACTGGAGGGTGTGGTTTTCCAAAGGCATCCTGTTCTGCGAGAGATGAAAGAGCGGTTATATAAAAAGGATGCCTTTTATGCCAGCATGTCCGGAAGTGGCTCAACCCTATTCGGGTTGTTTCATCATCACGACCAGGCAGTGGCGGCAAACATGTTCTTTTCCAAGATGAGAGGGGTGACATCTCATCTATGCAGACCGATTGAGCTTAGCAGTGAGGGTCGCCGTTAGATGTTGGAGAAGATTTCATATGCATTGAATTTTGGTGTTGGGGCGTCGTCAAGTGGAAAGACACAGGATTTTGGTTCCTGCATTCGGAGGTTCGAATCCTCCCGCCCCAGCTTTCTATTCACCTGGATACAAATTTTTCTGTGAATCTGATGGGAACAAATCATTCCCGGAGCCTTTGAATTCACAAGATTGGATCAGGTTTCGGGTGTTTTATATTGAGAATTTTAGAAATAGGATAGTTACCTTAAAATGAAAATCTTTTCTGGTTCATCAAATAGGCCGTTAGCACAGGCAATTGCACAATATCTTGAGATGGATCTGGGGGATACGGAGATTAAAAGATTCAGTGATGGAGAAATCTCTGCCAAGTATAATGAAAACATTCGAGGAACGGATGTTTTTATTATACAGCCGACCAATCCGCCTGGTGATAACCTGTTGGAGCTGCTTTTAATGATTGATGCCGCAAAGAGAGCTTCGGCAAAACGGATTACAGCAGTCATTCCCTATTTTGGATATGCACGCCAGGACCGTAAAGATCAGCCCCGTGTGGCTATCTCGGCAAAATTGGTGGCCAATCTGATTTCTGTTACCGGTGTGGACCGGGTCTTGACAATGGACCTACATAATCCATCCATTCAAGGATTTTTCGACATTCCCTTTGATCACCTCTATGGTTCGGCTATCTTTCTTGACAGTTTAAAAAAAGAATATATGGACCAAATCGTTGTCGTAGCACCAGATGTGGGGAGTTCCAAACGAGGGCGGGCTTATGCGAACCGACTGGGTTGTGAGTTGGCTTTGGTCGATAAAAAACGCTCGGTTTCAGGTAAAATAGAAACAGTCACCCTGATAGGTGATATTGAAGACAAGTATGTGGTTCTGGTGGACGACATGATCGATACCGCCGGAACATTGTGCCGTGCCGCTGAGTTATTGAATCAGTCGGGAGCTCGGGAAGTGATCGCATCATGTACGCATGCCATCCTCTCGGGTGGTGCTGTTGATAAAATTCAAAAGTCTATGATTAGCAAAGTCCTTGTGAGTGATACGATTTTCATTCCCGAAGAGAAAAAACAAGGAAAATTAGAGGTCCTTTCTTCTGCATTTTTATTTGGAGAGGCAATCAAAAGAATCCATAATGAAGAATCAATAAGTTCATTATTTGATTCATAAAGTTAAATACAATTAAAGAATATGAGGAAACTGCATGGCTGAAGCAGATATCACTGTAGAATTGAGGGAAAAGACGGGACATCATTCGGCGAAAGCATTACGTCGTATGGGAAAGATACCTGGTATATATTACGCTCACGGCGAAGATTCTGTGCCCTTGAGTGTGAATGCCAGGGAACTTGAGCGAATTTTTCACAGCGAAACGAATATCATAAAAGTGACTTTCCCCGATGGAAAAGTTAAAAAAGCCATACTCCGAGATATTCAGCAAAATCCTGTAACCGATGCGGTCATTCATGTGGATATTTTGGGTATCAAACTTACCGAGAAAATTCGCCTGACCATTCCGATTTTTCTGACAGGAGCTCCCATCGGTGTCAAAGAAGGAGGAATTCTGGAACATCTGTTGCGGGAGGTTGAAGTTGAAGGGCTGCCGTTAGATATTCCCGAGCATTTTGAAGTCGACGTGTCGGATTTACAAATAGGTGATGTGATCACTTTGGAGAGCGTCAAGACAGATAAAGCAAAGATTGTTACTGAAATACATCGTGCCGTGGCCAACGTGATTCATCCAAAGGTTGTGCAGGATGTGGTGGAAGAAGTCGAGGTGGTCGATGAAGTAGAGGTTGAATGAGTAGAAGGAAAGAAAGAAC
>CAZYTI010000024.1:0-14738 GCA_964650065.1 uncultured bacterium | reverse complement strand
GCATTTTTATATCATCATCGAGATTTAGAAGGTTTTTATAGTTTTGGTCTATATCAGATGGGAGAGCGTTCTATTAACTATATCGGTGCCCATATTGATAAGTTATTAATTGGTAAGTTTCTTGGAATGGATATCACCGGTTTTTATAAAGATATTAGAAATCTGCTCGGAACAGAAATTTATGAACTTTACTCTCTTGGGGACAGGTATGCCAGGTACATCAACAGAGATTATGCTAATGTTCGTGGCTTTACAGTTTCAATTAAAAAAAGAAAATCCGGTTATCTGTCGGCTGCGGTTGATTATAGTTATCAAATCGCAGAGGGAAATGCTTCTGATCCTGATGCTGTATTTTATGATAATGCCAGCTATCCACCCCGGGAAAGTGAAAAACAGGTGGTGCCGTTAAATTGGGATCAAACCCATACTCTCAATGCTGTAATGACATTGAGTAAACCGAGAAGTTGGGGAGTTAGTATTTTAGCCAAATTTGGCAGTGGTCTTCCCTATACTCCGACTGAACAACGAGTTCGAACCTCTTTTGAAAATAGTGAAAGAAAACCAAATTTTCATACTGTCGATATTAAGGCTCATAAAGATTTTCGGTTTTCAGGTTTTACTTATTCATTTTTCGTGAAAATATATAATCTTTTTGATACTAAAAATGAAAATGATGTATTCACCGACACAGGAAGGGCACGCTATTCATTGATCCCTCATTATGTACCGGATGTTGGCATATTTCCGGCAATATTGGGTGACTACCTGAGTAGACCGCAATACTACTCAGAACCGCGTCGGGTGATAATGGGAGTGTCACTGGATTTCTAATGATCTGTTAATATTTTCAATGATCGTCATGTTTTTTGAACCGGTTTAAAATTAGTAAAACTCTTAAAATGGAGAACAAACCATGAATAATAGAGGTCCCATTATTATTCTACTTGTAATATCAATTCTGTTTTTCTCATTTTTGGCAGTTGTAGGACAAAAAAGAAGCAAATTGAACAAAACATTAGATCGCGGAGATAGAAAAGAAGGCGTTCATAACGGCAATAAGGTGAGAACTCTATTTTACAACTATGGTACAATAGGCCATCCGGATAAAGAGCCTTCGGCTGAATGGCCAATTTATAGCGGACACGGATATGTGGATGAATTTGGTTTTATGGTCGCATCAGAAGTTGTTGATACTTCGGGTAATGTAGTACATATTGTTTCCGACGGAATTTTATACCATGGAGAGGCGGCTGAGTTTGCTAAAAAACCCTGGAACTTTGAACCATTACCCGGCTATGCAAATCCGAATCAGGATAATATTGCAATGAGCGATAAACCGGAATCCTGGCCGGATTACTGGCCTAATCGTCCCAATAGCTGGGATGGGTACTGGCATGGTGAATATGGTCTGGGTGTGATTCGCGCTGATCAAGAAAGTTATTATATTATGGATGATCGTTTTAACTCAGAATTTGCCTATTACCCGGATGTGACGGATCCTGACCGGAGAGGATTAGGATTAGAGGTAGAAGTCAGAGGATATCAATGGGCCCATCTTTTAGCCGAAGATTGTATTTTCTGGATATATGAGATAACAAACGTTTCAACGACTGATTATGATGAAGTCTATTTTATCGGTTATGGCGATCCCCATATAGGCGGCGGAAATGATTATAATGATGATGATGCTAATTTTGATAAATTTTTGGACCTCACTTTTGCCTGGGATCATAATAATAAAGGTGACTGGGGTGGTTCTGTTGGCTATTTTGGCTGGAAGTTTTTAGAAAGTCCCGGTAATCCCTGGGATGGTTTAGACAATGATAAAGATGGATTATTGGATGAAAGTAGGGATAGCGGACCCGGCGAATTTTTATATAATGCTTCCTGTGGGCATTACCGTGAAGATGGGACTTTAGATCCCACAAATATATACTATCGAGATCATTGGTCGGGTGATGAAGATGGAGATTGGCAAGGCTATACGGACAAAAACAATAATGAACAATGGGATGAAGAAGAACCACTGAATGATGACCTTGGTGCCGATGGAATCGGACCGGACGATGAAGGGTATCCCGGTCCTGATCAAGGCCAGGGAGACGGAATACCTACAGAAGGAGAACCCGATTTTGATGATAAAGATATCAATGAAGCCGATCAGTTAGGTCTCACCAGTTTTAATGCCATTAAAGTCTGGGATGTTATGGCCAGTGAAGATGAGAAAATATGGCAGAGAATTCACCCGCCGGGAAATTTCAGTGAAATTACTTTAAATGCTGATAATCTGTTCCTTTATTCCTCAGGTCCTTTTCCGCTGCATGTGGGAGAAACTCAAAGGTTCTCAATGGCTCTTCTTTATGGCGAGGATGAACCGGATCTGCGCAGAAACGCGGTTGTAGTACAGCAAATTTACAACAACAATTACTCCTTCGCAAAACCACCCCAAAAACCCAATCTGACAGCCATACCGGGAAATAATAGAGTGACTCTATATTGGGATACAAATGCAGAACGTTCAATAGATCCGGTTTATGGAGTGGACTTTGAAGGATACAAAATCTATCGAAGTACTGATCCCGGATTTAATGAAATACGATCAATTACCGACAGCTACGGAAACACGGTTCTTAACAAACCATTAGCTCAATGTGATCTGAAAGACGGATTAAAGGGACCCCATCCTATAGCTTTTGGAGAAGAAATAGGACAATCGAGCGGAGCAGCGATGAACATGGGAGATGACACTGGGCTGTTTCATTCCTGGGTTGATTCTACCGTTCAAAACGGTCAAACATATTATTACGCCTTAGTCTCTTACGATAAAGGGTATGATATAGATTTTTACAAGAGAGGAATTTCGGATATTGAGGATCTCCAGCCCATATCACCTACCGAATGTACATCAATAATTGACGTAGACTTGACAGGCAATGTAACATTTATTGATGATAATTGCGCAAAAGTAACACCAAACGCTCCCTCAGCCGGTTTCCGAAACGCTTTTATTGATGAAGGAATCAGGCATGTCAGCGGTAACGGAAGCGGGGAGGTATGGATTGAAATCCTTGATCAGTTGGCGGTAAAAGAGGGAAACAGTCATAGAATAACTTTTGATGACACAAGTTCCGTTTTTACAACTTATTCTCTATACGGTCTATCAGCATCCGAGATGATATATGCCAATTCCAAGCTTTTAAACGGTGAAGACCACAATTACGTTTTTGACGGTATGCGGCTTTTCATAAAAGATGAAACTGAGATCGCCATCATCGATTCTTTGACCGGATGGGTTTCCGGAACAACCATTTTTTTGGTAAAAATACAACCCGTTCCGGGCGAAGATTTACCTCTCAAAGATTATGAAATCAGATTTTTTGATAATCCTGTAGCTGCAGATATTCAAAATAAACCTGCCCCATTTGAAATTTGGAATTTAACCGAAGGAATTAAAGTAGATTTCGCTTTTTATGATCTAAATCGGGATTCATCTGTCAGTCATGGAGAAAAAATAGTATTGGTAAAATATGAAAATAGCAAACTAATACCTATTTGGGAGATTGTTTTTACCAGACCAGAAATTGTTACCCCAATTCCTCCTGGAGAAGATGATGTATATCGACTAATAATAAGCAAACCATTCAGCTCTAAAGATGTATTCGAGTTTAAAACGAAAGCTGCTTTTGTTGCGCGTGAATTTGCCAAATCTGAATTAGATCGAATTGCGGTGGTTCCCAATCCGTATGTGTCAACCGTTTCCTGGGAGCCAAAACACCTGTTTACTTCAGGCCGAGGGGAACGAAAAATTGACTTCATACACCTGCCAAATGAATGCACTATAAGAATTTTTACTATGAGCGGTTATTTAGTTGATACAATTGAACATGACAGCCAAATCACAGATGGTGCTGAATCATGGAACCTTGTTTCCAGGGATGGTATGAATATTTCCTTTGGGATCTATATATATCATGTGGATGCCGGAGAACTCGGTGAAAAAGTTGGTAAATTTGCAATTATAAAGTAATAGAGGTATTACGATAAAGGATTTAATGATGAAAAAGTTACTATTTTTACTAATTTTTATATTAGGATGGTTTAATTCGAATTATGGTCAGTCTGCTTCTGATGTCTCTAAAGTAGGAACCACCAGTGCCGCATTTCTCGAAATAGGCGTCGGTGCCAGGGCTATCGGCATGGGATCTGCATTTGTGGCAGTAGCTGATGATGGTAGTGCATTATATTGGAATCCTTCCGGGTTAGCAAGGTTAAAAAAAAGTGAAGTAGTTTTTAGTCATTCCCAATGGCTTGCAGATACAAAATTAAATTTTGCAGGTATCGTATTGCCCATCGGAGCATTTGGAACGTTTGGGGCCAGTATCACTATTTTAAGCATGGACGAGATGATGGTGAGGACGGTGTTCGAGCCAGAGGGAACAGGAGAAATGTTTGATGCCAGTGATATGGTGTTAGGTGTAACATACGCAAAAAATTTGACTCACCGGTTCTCCATCGGTTTTAATGCCAAATACATCAGGCAGAACATCTGGCACATGAGTGCTTCCAGCATTGCTTTTGATATTGGCACTCTTTTTACAACCCAATTTAATAATATGAGAATTGGCATGAGCATCTCAAATTTTGGTAATAAAATGAAACTAGATGGAAGGGATACTAGAATCTTTCATGATGTCGACCCAGAAAAATATGGTAATAATGATTTGATCAATGCGTATTTAGAAACTGAGAAATGGTCGTTACCATTAATTTTTAGAGTGGGAGTCGCAATGGACGTCCTGAAAAGTAGATATAATTGTTTCACTGTTGCTATTGATGCGCTTCATCCTAACAATAATTATGAAAGCGTAAATTTAGGAATGGAATACACATTTAATAATTTTATCAGTTTACGCTTTGGTTATAAATCCTTGTTTCTTGACGATAGTGAACAGGGTTTGACTGCTGGCGTTGGCCTTCGGCAGAATTTTGTAGGAAAAGTTTCTCTAAAATTCGATTATGCCTATGCCGATTTTGGTGTATTGCATAATGCTCAAAGATTCTCGATGGGAATTGAATTTTAAATTAATTATTCTGCCATACAGTAAATTTCTATTTAATACTATAAACGAAAAATTAAAAGGTACATCATGAATTTAATAAGAAAATCATTCTGCTGGATTGTTATCCTTATTTTATTTGCTCAATGTCAGCAAAACAAAGAAAAAAATATCGTCGATACAATCTTAAAAGATAAAAGCAGTTTTTTTTATTTTGATGCTCAAAATTACCCTAAGCAGAGCAAAAGTCTTCCTATTGGTGTATTCGATTCGGGAACCGGCGGTCTTACCGTACTTGATGCCATAATTAATTTTGACCAATATGATAATAATAAGCATTGTTACAAAAAGGAAGGTGACGGTCTCAAAGATTTCCGGGAAGAGTATTTTATATATCATGCTGATCAGGTTAATATGCCTTATGGTATTTATCCCCGTGAAAACAAAACAGACCTATTAAAAGAACATATAATTAAAGATGCTTTGTTTTTATTAAATAATAAATATTATCCAGCAGATGATGCTATTAAGTACAAAACCGATAAGGTTTCTGTAAAAGCCATAGTTATTGCATGTAATACAGCGACTGCCTATGGGAAAGCAGATATTGAAAGGTTTTTAGATAAGGCCGGTCTTGGCATCAAGGTGATAGGTGTCATCGATGCCGGAGTGAAAGCTGCCTTAAACATATTTCAGAAGGATGAGGATGGAAGCATTGGCATCATGGCTACGGAGGGTACAGTTGCCTCGGAAGGTTATGTTAGAACTCTTAATGCCCAGCGAAATGCAATGAACTATACTGGTAATATAACTGTTTTTCAGCAAGCTGGAATCGGCTTAGCTGGTGCTATTGATGGTGCTTTTGAATATATTGCATCTGATGCTACAGCTCCAAGAAAAGAATATAAGGGACCTTCCGAAAATCATCCCTCTGCAAAAATTGACTTTTCGATTTTGCCGAGATATGATTTTGAATGGAACAAAAATAAAATGCTTTTTAAAGGAAACAGAGAGAATCCTCAAAATTTACAAATTAATTCTGTTAAAAATTATATCGCATATCATCTGGTTTCCCTTTTGGAAAAGATGCAAAAAGCACCCAATACCAAAGCCTTAAAAGCGATAATTCTGGGCTGCACCCATTATCCCTTTTATAAAGAGGTCTTTCAAGAAAAGCTTGATGAGCTTTATAATTATAGTGAAAATGGGAAATACTTATACAGGTCTTTCATGGCTAATCATATAGAATTAATTGATCCAGCGTTTAATACGGCAAATGAACTTTATGAACACCTTGTTGAATTTAACTTAAAGAATAACAATAAACTTTACAATTCCCAATTTTACGTGAGTATTCCCAATAAATTGAACAACAATATTGAATTAGATTCTTTAGGAAACTATACATATCAGTATAAATATGGGAGAAATGCTGGAACAGATCAGGAGTATGTAAGAAGAACACCATTTAGTAAAAAATCTATATCTCCTGAGGTAATCCAAAGATTATCCGAAAAGATTCCTGCGGTTTTTAAATTGATCAATAATCTTAATGAGTAATTGATTTTACCAGCATTCCGGATTTGTAACCAATTGAAACATAAATGAATAGGTATGCAAATACAAAAACGAAATATTTTTGTTATCTTTATTATTTTAATTTTATTAGCACACGCATTTACTTCATTAACAGCAGAGGAGTGTACCATCGGCGTGGCATCCGGAAAGGCCACTTCAGATGGTAGGCCATTGATTTGGAAATCAAGGGATTTATCAAACAAACCGGCTAATGAAGTTAATTTCAATAATTCATATAAATATCAATTTGTCACAGTAACAAATGCTAATGCTACCGGAGCCAGAATGGGAGTAAACGTTCATGGATTCGCAGTGGTAAATTCTGATTCTCACGATTTGCAGGGAGGTAGTTCCGGACTTTCCGGAGGCTCTCTCAATCGACTCGCATTGGGTACTTGTGCAACTATAGAGGAATTTGAGTACCTCTTAGACAGCACTAATGTTACCGGACGAAAAACGGAAGGAAATTTTGCAGTTTTAGATGCTACAGGTGCTGCAGCTTTATTTGAAATCAGCGGAACCCAATACTGGAAATTTGACGCAAACGATACAACCGTGGCACCTAATGGTTATGTTCTTCGTACAAATTTCGCATTTAACGGCGGTGGTGAAACTAACATTGAACAGTATCGTAGGACAGTCAAACTCATCGGTGATTTTTATGCCGGAGATTCTTTGAATTTCAATAGCCTTATCAGATATCACATACGCGATTTTTCTGATGAAGCAAGCAATCCAGTAACTGTACCATTTCCAGGTAAATGGTTAAATCTACATGCCTATGGTTATATTCGCACAGATGATTGCATCTGCCGTTCCATAACTGTCTCTGCTGCGGTCATTCAGGGAGTACTTGTTGATGAGAATCCCATATTAAGTACGCTTTGGGCGATGCTCGGACAACCAGCTTCTACTGTTGCAGTACCAAAAACCCCAGAAGGTAATACACCACCCGAAGCGAATGGTTCACAAACTGCTCCGCTTTTAGATATAGCAGATCAAATTAAATCGTTTCTATTCGACTATACGTTTCCCAATTATATAGATTCTTATAAACTGCGCGACGAAGACGGTAATGGACTATGGGCACAAACCTTCCTGGCAGAAGATTCGATTTTTGCTATTACTAACGAAAAACTAACAGATTGGCGAACAACTCTGCCCAGCTCCCAGGAGATGTTAAATACTGAGTATGCGCTTGCTAATTATGCACTTATAAAACTTCAACAGGTTTATGATGGACTTACCACATCTATAAAAGTTGATAATGCTAAAGGGAAACCCACTGGATTTGACCTCAGTCAGAATTACCCAAATCCATTTAATCCAACCACTAATATCGAATTTTTGATTAAAAATGCAGGTAAGGCAACATTAAAAGTGTACAATTCGCGTGGTGAAGAGGTAACTACGATCATTGATAATAAAATGCAGGCGGGTTTTTACCAAATCACTTTTGATGGTTCAAAACTCAGCTCCGGAATTTATTTTTATAAATTATCCGTAAATGGTTTTATTGCTATTAAAAAGATGTTATTGGTAAAGTAAAAGATAAATCATTTTAATTAGGTGAAATTTATGAAATGGTGGTTTCGTAAAAAACTACATACACAAATTTTTATCTGTGTCGCTTTTGGGATTTTAATTGGATTCATTCTTGGCCCGCGATCAACTGTTATTAAACCTATTGGTGATATTTTCATTCGATTACTGAAAATGCTAATAGTACCATTGACTTTCTTTACGTTAGCTAATGGAATAACAAAAATGGGTGATTTACGCTCTCTTCGTTCTGTTGGTGGAATGACATTAATATTTTATCTTATAACATCCTTTGCGAAAGTGCATGCTGATGAAATGAACATTACGGATAAAGTCTGCATTTTTAGGTCCCGTCCTCCTTTCCATGACGGGGCCGGTGGGTTTGTGCAGATGAGGAAGTGTGTGTTGATGAAATAGAATGAGGTGTGCCCACCGTTGGACACATCCGACAACACGGCATTAGTGGCGGTGCATCTGATGTTCGAGGAGCTCTGCCTGCTGGTGGAGTCGCTTAACAGTGGGCGTGAAAGAAGCTGAATATCAGAGTTCGTCCTGAGAAGCACTTTAGAAAATTTTTCATCTTATTAGACCCGGTTCCGCATCCGATAGCTTGGTGATCTAGTATGACTTTCTGCATCAAAAATGTCTCTTAATCTCAATACCAAATCTGTCCGAATTTTTCTCGAAGGCAATATTCCACATTAAAACAGGGATTCGCGTCCACAAGGGGACGGTGTGTCTATCGTTGTAAATGCTAACGTTTATTATCTACGGCCAAACCGCCAAGAGTTATTTTCCTGAATAGTGTCATTTCAGAAAACGCTCCAACGTTGAAATGATGAGTCGCGGTTTGGTCAGTAGCATTTTTGGGTTATCTGTGAAATAGTATGTCTATGCAACTTCGCTCTTCAACGGACGGATTGTTTTATATTCTTTCCCCCTTTTTTGAAACGTATTCCACATGTCAAGATTAGTTTGTAATCCAATCCAAAATTCTGGAGTTGTGTTAAGAAATTTGGCCAAGCGGAATGCTGTATCTGGGGTGATAGAGCGCTTACCCAAAATAATTTCATTTATTCTTACTCTTGTAATTCCGATCGAGTCGGCAAGTTGCTGTTGTGTCATATTCAATTCTTCAAGATACTCATAGCGAAGAATTTCTCCAGGATGTGTTGGTTGTCTATTTTTGGGTAACATTATTATTAAACCTCCTAATGGTACTGTACAAGTTCAAGAGCATAAACATCTCCATCTTTAAAAATAAAACATAATCTCCAGGGTCCATTCACAGATATTGCCCATTGCCTTAATTCTGCATGAACTCGCTTATGTGAACCTGAATTCCAGAAATCTTCTAACCAAGATTGCTTAAAACTTATAATCATAGTTTAATATCGGCCTTGTTCCCAGTCTCCTGGCTGGGAATACATACCGAGCGGCTCCGCCGCTCGTGTTTGACCAGCGTTCACTAACCAATTATTTTAATTGGCAGTAATCCTTCTTCTCCCATGTAGTTTTTAAAGCTCGAGTATCGCCAGTGAGCAGGATCTTCGACATAACCTCTTCTAATCGGATTATAATGGATATAATCAAGTTTTTGGTTTAACATTTTTTCATCTATTATTGCTTCAGGATGAGATCCCTCCTCCCATACTTGATATTCCTGGTCTGTTTTATGTCGTTTTTTATAAAAGTGAAATTGTTTAAGGATGCCATCGAAATGATTCTCTTTGAAAAAATCAACAATGCATCTGGCTGTATAGGATTTAAAGAGCCCTATTTCTTTCGTCAGATTGGCTGATGAGGCAATGAGGTGCAAGTGATTCTCCATGATTACGAAACCGTGTAAAGATAGGCGATCTTTGCGGATGAGAAAATCAAGTGAATCTAAAATAATTTTTGCAATTTCGACATGACCGAATATTGGAATCCAGTTTATTACGGTACATGTTAAAAAGTAGGGTTGCTTACCGGGGATAAGCATTTTATATCTGCTTCGACCCATGTGTGCCTTTCATGTTGTCGTATCATGAGGCGGAGCCTCACGGTATGCATTCCCAGCCCGGAGGCTGGGAACGATGCCTAAAATCAGGAAACTCGGAACTTGATTTCTTTGAGTTTATGCTTTTCTCCACTAAGAGACGCATGGTCATCCTTCCAAAGGGTGAAGAACCGGGTTTTAGATTTCCTGCACGTTATTCGTACACTTCCCAGTTATCCAGCCAGGGGAAATTTGAATGGTCTTTCCTCCTTAAGGAGTTCGTTCCGCGTGTGGAGAGTGTCACTTATCCATTTCATCGAGGCCCGTCAACTCCCATCTGGCCAGAGAGATGGGAATCATCCCGGATGCGAAAAAGCTGTTCATAAATTCCTTCAGATTGAAGGCATTTCCCAACTGCATGGCACGGTCCGCCATCAGGCGTTCGAGCTCGTTTTTGCCTGTAATATAGATGGTGCCATGTCCCGGTTGGAGCATGCTGTAGTGAAGATCGTACCAGGTGTCCATATCTGTTTTACACTCCCAGCCACGAGGACACCATTCCACGCAGTGTTGGAGTGCTTGAGCCATCGTGAATTCGTTGCTGTGCAGCTTGAGATCCGCAATGGCACGTGTCGCCCTCCAGGCAAGAGAAATGTAAATTACTTCCCTGCTTCTCGGATTCAATGCCCAATCATCATGTGCACCCGCAATCATCATGCCCTCTTCCATAAACATGGGCAAAGCTTCAGATCTGAGACCTCCAAAGAGCGGGTAAGCGTTACGGATGGGGCGGTCTTCCCGCTGGTGTCTGAGCTGATCGAGATGATGCCCGGTATGGTTGTGTGCGA
The DNA here is from genome assembly GCA_964650065.1 of uncultured bacterium. Classification (GTDB taxonomy): domain Bacteria; phylum Zhuqueibacterota; class QNDG01; order QNDG01; family DSAB01; genus CAZYTI01. Next base: position 3,732 of record CAZYTI010000024.1, on the reverse strand, counting down.
CCTGTGCCATGGGGTCATGACGTTCGGCCTGCTCAAAAAATTCAGCGCAATTGCCGTCACGGCCGGAAGGGGGTACCCATGGCCGGTGAGGGCCGCTGGGCGTGAGGTAATCGGGGACTGTGAAAATCTCATTTTTTCTGACGAACCGGTTCAAATAATCCTCCGCCTGATTCCACAATTGGGCATGTCCTTTTTCGGTTGCTACATAGGGAAGCTGCGGATGATTTCGGTTTTTGTTTTCCTCCAGCTTCAGGAAAGCCACGGCCCTCTGGTATTCACGCAGCGCAGTGTTCATGCATGCTTCCCACGTTTGGGGATAGAGCCAGACCTGTTTCATCCACCAGTTAAAGTTCTCTTTGCCGACGCCGGCGGGTGCGGTCATATGGTCTTTTGTCCGGACGAGCCAATCACGGTAAGACGTGACCGCTTCCAACGCTTGTTCGGCGTGTGGTGCCAGGTCCGGATGATGGACGCTTAAACGCTCTATGAGATCCTGAAACATCAGGATCTTCTTTTCCTTGGTGCGGATGGCGATGACGGCCAGTTCACGGGCCGGATCGGTGAGATTCTGTCTGGCCTGGTCGAACAACCTCGATACCGCCCGGAGCTGCCACTTTAAATCAGTGGCTTCCTTGGCGGTCAGCGGGAAGTCAATCATGAAGACATCGATGCCATCGCCCCGTGACGGGAAGCCGGGGATCGATTCTGTTCCGTAGAAACCGGGATTGTGAACCCAGGGTAGTAGAACGCGGTGATGAAACTCCAGACCGTTCATCTCCGCCCGGACGATGTGATGATCCACCTGATGAGATAACGGCCAATTACCGATGTCTATGGTCAAGAGCCTGTCCTGGAATTTTCGCAAGACACTCCACTGTTTTTTCATGGCGGCTTCCGTGTAATCGGGAACACCATCGGTCACTTTGGGCTCCGCTAAATCACGGAACTCGCTAAAGAGTTTCACCAGGTCCTCATGGCTGGCGTTTGTTTCGACCTTTTCTGCTGAACAAAAAAGGCTTGTGAGGCTCACACAAAGAGCCAGGATGAAGAGACAGTGATACCATTTATACCTCATTGTGACTTCCTCCATGTTTGTGATTAAACTTTTTATTACGATAATAATTTGAATTTTGAGTCATGTTTCCTTTAACATAAACTATTGTAAAGTTATTATGTTACTGGTTTCTGGCTACTGGTTGCTGGTTAATAATTCATCCATTTCAAATATAGGCAATTCACTTAAAGTCATTTTGTGAATGTCAACAACCAACTGTTTTGCCAATTGCCATATGAAACAAATATAAGCGTATCAACCTGTGGAGGAGAAGCGAAGCTTCGCTAGCAATTTAAGATACCTTTCTGGGTTTTTGAAATTAGGATCGATCTTTTAATAGGAGCACTTTACCATTCAATGCGCCCTTGTATCGGCCATTTTCAATGCTGATCTTTCCATCGATGATCACATATTCCACACCGCCACTGTACTTTTGGAAATCTGCGTAAGTCGCATGATCTCTCATCGTCACAGGATCGAATATGACCAGATCCGCTTTATACCCCTTTTTGATTAATCCCCTATCTTTCATCCCCAGAAATGAAGCGGGAAGTGCACTCATCTTGTGTATTGCGTTTTCCAGTGTTAAGATTTTTTCTTCTCTCACATATTTGCGAAGCACACGGGCCTGGCTTCCGAAAATTCGGGGGTGGCCGAGCTCAGGTTTCGCCCCATCCTCTATTATGGGAAATGCACCTCCGTCACTCGAGACCATCACCCAATCCTGTTTCAAGGCATAATCATGATCATCCCATGATTGAGAGCCGCTGCCGTAGAGTATGCCCGGCTCATCAATAATCAGATCTGCAACAATATCGAACGGATCTCTGTTCTGTTCCTTAACGAGATCTGTGAAGTTTTTTCCAATTAAATGAAGGTTCTTCTCGGCTACCAAAATACAGAAGTCGTGCCATCCCCACATGGCTACAGGACTCGGATCATGGGGACGTCCTGTAACAGTCAACTGCCTGATCTGTTCTTTTTTGGTTTTGTTGGCCAATGCTTTTTGAAGTGCTTCGATTTATCGTTTTTCAAATGTTTTCCTCTGCGATGGATCAAAGTTCTCTTCCCGCAGTTTCTCTCTCAATGCAGAGAATGGCTGCATATTATCGGGAATTTCGGGAAAGGTCCATATTTGGCCGATGGGGGATCCCTGGACATAGGGATACTGATCCGCAGTGATTTTAACACCCCTCGCCCTGGCTTTGTTTACCAGGTCTACCACCTCTTTCATCATTCCCCAGTTGTTCTTACCGGTTATTTTTAAATGAGCGATATTGACCGGTACACCGGTTTCCTTTCCAATCCTGATGGTTTCCCTGATACCATCGAGGATGTGTTCATTTTCGAAACGCATATGACTGGTATAGATCCCTCCGAACCGTTCGAGGACTTTTGCCACTGAAATGACCTCCTCGGTGGAGGCGTAGCGATCGGGTATGAATTCCAGGCCCGTACTCAATCCCCAGGCACCTTCCTGCATGGCCTGCTCTAACAGAGATTTCATTTTTTCGATTTCTTCCAAATTTGCGGCCCGGGGTTCCACTCCCATCACCTCCCGCTTCATGTCGCCGAAGCCCACCAGATACACCACATGGGTTCCAATACCCTGTTTTTCCCATCGTTTTTTTGTCTCTTCGACTTTTAGTGATACGGCCCCGCCACAATTCCCCGTCACCACCGTGGTCACCCCCTGAATCAAATAATTCAGATTGGCATTTGCACCGGACCGGTCTAAATCTCTATCGCAGTGGGTGTGCATGTCGATCAACCCGGGGGAAACAACATGACCCTCTACATCTAATGTTCTCTCGGCCCTTTTCCCGTTCAGATCACCTATCTCAGTGATACTATTTCCGGTAATACCAATATCCGCTTTAAACCTGTTTTCTCCGGTTCCGTCAACGATCGTTCCATTCTTTATGAGGATGTCAAAATCATCGGTCTCCCCACTGCTGCAAAGCATGAAGAGGGACAATAGCACGGATAAAATACACAGGGCAGACATCGTTCGGTTATGCATAACTTACTCCTCATAATGCAATTAAGTTCAAGTATCCCTTTTCATTAAGCAGCCTGTTGAATTGTGCTAAATTATTTTCAATGAGCTCATTGTACTTTTTTGTGTATGAATCGAGTCTTTGCGACAACTCTTCAAATACCTCATATTTTGATTTCGTGGGCCGGGCATCGCCGGTCATCACATAATGACCAAGCATTTTGAGATGGGAAAACAGCCTTTGAGGGTAGCGCAGAAGATTTTCCGAAGCACCGGTTGTCCGTAGGATATACAGATTCTGCTCCAGGTCTATGAATTTTTTTTCCAAACTTGCAGTGGTGTCTGCAAGAGATTTCATCCCCTCATTCACTTTTATCAATTCCTCCAGGTCATCAATCTGCTTTCGGATCCACTGAATCGAGTTTCCCATGGTTGTCAGCGAGGTCACTTTGTCGCGTATATTGAGGGCCAAGGTGACCTGCTCTGTGATATCGTCGATGGTTGCTTTCGAATTTGGATCCTTTCTTAATTCGAGCGTCTCTGAATACTCTCTGTCATCTACAGTTAATGTAATGTTATAGGACCCTGGGATGGCCAGTGGACCGTTATCACCACTCCCTTCAACATGGAGCGACCGCCAGCCTTCTTTATTATAGCGGATACTCTCCGGTCCGAATGC
>CAZYTI010000023.1:0-14971 GCA_964650065.1 uncultured bacterium | reverse complement strand
ATCTGGAAACCGTTCAGGAGACCTCTGCACACGGGGCAGGCTTTCGAGTTATTGTGAAGGGGAAAATGGCTTTTTCCCATTGTAACGATTTTAACGAACCGGCTTTGGAAAATGCCGTGAAGAGTGCGGTCCAGTTTGCCAAACATACGACGGCCGATGAAAATAATGTCCTCCCCGATGGTAAGGGGATGACCGAGGTTGAAGGATTGTACGATCCTCAGATTGCTCAGGTTGCTATGGATGAAAAGATCAACCTGGCCAAGACCGTGGAAAAATTGGCCCTGAGAGATCGCCGGGTCACCAAGAGTGCCGGGTCGACTTATTTCGAAGGTGATGAGGAAATCTTCTTAGCCAATTCCAATGGCCTTTCCAAGAGTTATAAAAGCAGTGCATGTGGATTTGGTGCTTCGGTAGTCGCCGAGAAAGGGGATCAGAAATCGTCGGGTGGCGAATTCTGTACGAGACGATTCTATAGAGATTTAAAATCTGCGGAAGAGGTCGCTGAAAAGGCAGCCAAGGAAGCCTACTCCATGCTTGATCCACGCATGGTCGAGACCCAGAAGGCGGCCGTTATTTTTGATCCGGATGTAGCCCGGTCGATTCTTGGCGGTATTTTAGGTGCTGTCAATGGAGAACGTGTTTTGCAGGGGGCCAGTTTCTTGCGGGATAAAGTCGGACAAAAAATCGCCGCTTCCCTGGTGACGATTGTTGATGATGGAACGTTGTCCAAGGGCATGTCAAGCAGCCCTTTTGACGGTGAGGGTGTGCCGACACAGAAACGCACAATTGTGGGCAAAGGCGTTTTGAAGGGATTCATGTATAATACCATCGTGGCCAAGAGGGCCGGTGTCAGCAGTACGGGAAATGCTTCCAGAGGCGGATTTACCAGCCTTCCGGGTATTGGTGCCCATAATTTCTATATGGAAGCCGGCATGAGCGATCCCAAGGAGATCATCAAAGCCACCAAAACGGGATTGTTGCTCAAGGGTGTGACAGGTTATGGGATCAATCCTGTGAACGGCAATTTCAGCGGAGGTGCATCCGGTTTCTGGATCCGAAACGGCAGGATTGCCTTTCCGGTCAAGGGATTGACCATTGCAGGCACAGCCGATGAGATGTTGAACGGTATCGATATGATGGGAACCGACCTCGATCTGACCCGCGGATTCACTGCACCCACTTTCCGTATAACAGAGTTGCAGATCGGCGGAGAATAATTATCACATGGAATTTCCACTGAGCGTCCTGGAATCAATTCTCGCATGTGGCGTGGTGATTGTTGGAGCAACGCTTCAAGGATCCATTGGATTCGGCATGGGACCGTTTTCCGTACCCCTTCTTGTTTTAATCGATCCCATATTTGTACCCGGACCCTTACTTTCAGCCGCAGTGATTATCACCTGCCTGATCTATCGTCGGGAACAGCATGCCGTTAAATCCATTGAGGTGAAATGGGCCATTGCCGGACGGTTCGTGGGAACGGGCCTGGGTGCCGTGTTTTTAAAATTTTTCCCTCAGACCCATCTTTCCCTGTTTTTCGGTGTGATGGTCATCATTTCTTTGGTCTTTTTTGCCGGAGGATTTCATGTGCCCATAACAAATCGTAACCTTCTCAGCGCGGGTTCTCTCTCGGGATTCATGGGAATCACCTCGTCCATTGGAGGTGCCCCCATGGCTTTACTCTACCATAAAGAAGAAGGTCCCCGATTGCGGGGAACTTTATCCGGAATTTTTGTCATCGGGACCTTGATAGCTATTGCTTTCCTCATAATTATCGGACGGTTTGGTACAAAAGAATTGCTCGCTTCATTCGTGTTATACCCGGGCGTACTGATCGGGTATTACTTTTCCAATCATACTTCGAAATTATTAGATAAAGGATTTATCAAGCCTGCGGTTGTGATTGTTTCGGGAGTTTCAGCGCTCCTATTGATTTGGAAGTATTTTCAATAATAGAACCATATCCTTACCATCGATGAAAGGAGTCAACATGGATGCCTTGATCGGACGTTGCGGAATCACCTGTTCCGAGTGCGATGCTTTTATCGCGACGAAGAATAACGATGACGAGAAGCGGAAAGAGGTCGCCGAGATCTGGTCCAAGCAGTATAAATCTGAGATTAAACCGGAGGATATCTACTGTGATGGTTGTGTTTCAGAAGGTGGGTATCATTTTAATTACTGCAATGTATGTGAGATCAGAAAGTGTGCTGTGGAAAAGGGTTTGATCAATTGTGCCCATTGTGATGAATTCGCCTGTGAAAAGCTGATGAAATTTTTTGAAATGGTGCCAGTGGCACAAGAAACATTGGAAGGAATTCGGGCGAGCCTCTAAATTTTAAATGGAACGCGGATTAAACAGATTAGACGGATATGAACGGATAAATAATATAAAATAAACAATGGAGGAGATCAAGATGACTAAAAGATTAATCGTGGTGTGTGATGTGGTGCTATTGTTTCTTTTGGCTGGATGTGCAGAGAAATATGAAGGTCCTCCGGCGGATCTGGTCATCAGAAATGCCAAGATCGTGACCATCGATAAGGACAATCGAAGGGCCCAGGCGGTGGCGGTGATTGGCGAGGAGATTATTGCGGTGACGTCCAATAGGGCCATCGATCAATATATCGGTGAGGGTTCCACCAAGGTCATCGATGCCGGTGGACGGTTGGTGATTCCGGGCTTTAACGATGCCCATGCCCATTGGGGACCTCTCGATCCGGATTACATCGACTTACGGTATATCACCGATCCCAACATCATTACTGAACGGGTGAGAGAAAAGGTGGCTCAGGTAAAAAAGGGAGAGCTCATCCGGGGGGGGCGTTGGGAGCATGAAATGTTTCACAACAAACAGTGGCCCACCAAGGAGCTCATCGATAAGGTGGCACCCAATAATCCGGTGGCTTTGAGCCGCACCGATGGACATTCGGTGCTCGTGAACAGTTACATCATCAAGAATTCGGGTATCACAAAGGATACGCCCGATCCCTTCGGAGGTGAAATACAGAAGGATCCGGTGACAGGAGAGCCTACGGGTATCTTCAAGGAATCCGCTCAAGGATTATTGAAGTACGGGGAAAGACCTGTCAAGCGGACCTCTGAAGAGGAGGAAGAGAGACGCACGCAAGGTTGGCAGGCGGCCTTCGATAAGGCAGCCAGGTTGGGTGTGACGAGTATTCATCACCCCGGGGGTGGTAATGCCGAGTTCTATCAAGAATGGAAGGATATGGGGAAACTGACGTTACGTGTCGATGTGGCTGGCCGGCTCACGGATGATGAAGAAAGGTTAGAGCAATACGATAAAATGCGTCAAAAATACCCCCCGGATGGCAACTGGATTCGTTTCGGTTATCTCAAGGGATTCATCGATGGCACCTTGGGTTCGGGCACGGCACTGTTTTTCGAACCATTTGAGGATGAACCGGACAAGAGCGGACTGCCTCAGATGGAGTACGAAGAACTGGAAAGACGCATACTGGCCTCCGATAAAATGGGTTTTCAGATTGGTATCCATGCCATCGGTTCAAAGGCGAACAACTGGATTCTGAATGCCTTTGAAAAGGCCCTACAGGTCAATGGTGAACGGGACAGCCGTCATCGCAGCGAACATGCCCAGATTCTCATCGATGAGGATATCCCACGTTTCGCCGAGTTGGGCGTCATCGCTTCCATGCAACCCACACATTGCATCACGGACAAACGATTTTGTGAAAAACGGATCGGTAAGGAACGAAGCAAGGGTGCATACGCCTGGCGGAGATTGCTGAATGCGGGTGCAAAGATTGCGTTCGGAACAGATTATTCGGTCGAACCTCTGGATCCCCTGGAAGGGCTGTATGCAGCGGTGACCCGGAAGGATCGTATGGACGAACCAGGAGAGGGATGGTTTCCGGATCAGAAGCTGAGCATGGAAGAGGCCATCGACCTCTATACCCTGGGTGCGGCTTATGCTCAGTTCATGGAGGATCGCAAGGGCATGCTCAAAAAAGGGTACCTGGCCGATATGGTCATCATGAAGGATGATCTGATGACGATACCCCACGATCAGATCATGAAGACCAAGGTCGATTACACCGTCGTTGGTGGGAAGGTAGTTTTTAAGAGAGAAGGGGCGGAGTGAGGCGGTCTGTGAGCGGTAACCGGTTATCTGTGATCGGTAATCGGTAGAAAGGGATGTAAACAGTAAACGGTGAAAAGAAGGTTATCGGAAAAAAACGTGCCCGGCACTTCCTAAGTGCCGGGCACGTTCTAGTTCAAATGGTGACCGGTGAACAGTAAGCGGAGCGAAAATGAAATGCTAATCGGACGTATGTTTATGACTTCGTATAGGTTTATCAGAACAAACAGAATATCGTATCCTGTAAAATCCTGTTCATCCCGTCAAATGATTTGATTTCAGCCCAGACTACCCACTTCCCGTTCCACTTCTTGCAGGATTTCACACGATTTGACCAGTTCCTTCATTTTCGTGTGGTCGGGATATAAAGGTCGATCCTCATCTAAGAAATCGACGTATTTTCGAATCACTTCCCTGGCCCGGGTCACGCCCCTGCCAAAGGAAAAATCTCTGAAATCCAATGCCTGGGCAGCGGCCATGAATTCGATCCCAAGTATGCCGTAGGCATTGTCCAGGATCTGAAAATTCTTAATGGCCGTATTCATGCCCATGGAGACGAAATCTTCCTGATCCGCGGCGGCAGGAATCGACTGGATGGAAGCCGGCGTGGAGAGGATCCGTTGTTCGACAATTAGCATGTCCGCGGTGTACTGACTCAACATCAGGCCGGAAAATAGTCCTGCACCTTTGGTGAGAAAGGGAGGCAGGCCCACACTCAGAGCCGGATTGTTCAGACGATTCATCCTCCTCTCAGACAGCACACTGACCATGGTGATGGCTGCACCGGCCATGTCCATGGGAAGAGAGACCGGGGTTCCCTGGAAATTGGCACCCGAGAGATGAAGGTTCTCTTCGGGAAAGAAGACCGGATTGTCTCCAACGCCGTTCAGTTCGATTTCGACCTGGGATCGGGCAAAGGTTAGCGCATCATGCGCACTTCCGACTACCTGAGGTGTGGACCGCATGGAATAGGCGTCCTGAACCTTGCATTTTATTTTCCCTTCGGTCAGATCGCCTCCCTGGATGAGATTCTGTATGGCCCCGGCACACCGTACGGCACCAGGGAATCCTCTGGCTTGATGCAGTCTCGGGGTATATGGCTTCATGTTGGCCTTCAAGGCTTCCAGGGACATGGCTGCAGCGATTTCGGCCTGTTTTAACCATCGGTTGGCATCGTAGAGAAATATGGCGCTCATGGCGGTAAGAAGGTTGGAGCCGTTTATGGTCCCCAATCCGTCTCTGGCTTTCAATCCGGGAATGGGGATCCCTGCTTTTTCCATGGCATCCTTCCCTTCCAAGAGTTTTCCTTGGTAATATGCCTGTCCTTCACCCAACAGAAGCAGGGCAATTTGGGACATGGGGGCCAGGTCACCACATGCACCCACAGATCCTTTCTGACAGACATAGGGTGTGACTCCTTTATTCAACATCTCGACCAGGGTCAGGGTGATTTCAGGCCGTACCCCGGAATTCCCGTGGGCATGCACATTGATCCTCCCTAACATGGCACCCCTTACATATTCGATGGGTGCCGGATCTCCGATACCTGCAGCATGATTATAAATCAGGTATTTCTGAAACCGATTCACCTGTTTATCGTCTAAGATCACTTCTGAAAATTCCCCAATGCCGGTATTGACGCCGTATATGATCTCTTTTGCCTGGATTTTTTCCTCCAACATGGCCCGACATTGCCCTATCCGTTGAAGGGCCCTGGGATGAAGTTCTACTTTTTCGTTGTGTCTGGCTACCTGTACGATTTTTTCGATGGTTAACCCGGAACCGTCTAAAACGATGGCCATTTTAGTCTCCTTTTTCCATGCCTCCCATGAGGCGTTCATAAACGCTTTCCTTTTCCATGGATGTTTCCAATTCATCCAGGGCATGTAATAGGGTTGTACTTTTTTCTCCTTCAGCGAACAATGCCCGTACTGTCTTCCTCATGGACTCCCAGATGGGGGATATGCTTTTCATCAGATTCATTCCCTTTTGTGTGAAATGAATCAACCGTCTTCTTTTATCGTTTTTATCGTTAATAAATGTAATCAGCGATTTTTTCCCCAGGGTCGTGACCAGTTGACTCACTGCCGAATGCGTGATCTCTAACTCTTTGGCAATTTCTGTGACGGACAATTTTCCTCTCTCATTGAGCAGATAAAACAGGGGAAACCAGCTTACCTCAAACGGAATGTCCAGGGATTTGTACATTTTTGATACATCCATTAAAAACCGATCGCTGATACGTTTCAGTCGCGAACCAAAAACGAGCTCTCCTGTTTCCCGGTAAAAAGTCATGGGACTCCTTTTGTGAAAGTACTTACGTTAGTACTTACGTATAATAATTAGGATAACAAGTTTAGGAATAAAAAGCAAGGGAAATTTAAAAATAAATGTTGATATTTCATGCTGTTGTATTTACATTATGAAATAAATTTATTTCAGTCCATCCTTGTTAAGAATCTAAATAATATCACTTTTTTAATGGAACGCGGATTTAACGGATTAAACGAATTTGAACGGATTTTATTCGGATATTATTTTATATTATAATATGTAATCCTTCTTTAGGATTCATTTTTTTCATTATTCTTGAGGAGAAAGAGACATGTCTTGCAGAGATGGACTTTTAACCGGTATCGTCCGAGTCATTATTTGTCTTATAATCGTTTTATGTTTCGTCTGCTGTCAGTTCGCACCCCGTGTCGAGATGATCTTTGTGAATGGTCATATTGTGACGATGGATGAGAGAATCCCTGAAGTTGAGGCCATAGCAGTGGGAGGGGGCAAGATTCTGGCCATGGGATCATCTCATCAGATTCGGACCCAGTATCCCGATGCCAAGGCTGTCGACCTCCGGGGCAGGACGGTGATGCCTGGTATCGTCGAATCCCACGGACATCTTCTGTCATTGGGGCAGAGTCTTTTGGAACTGAACATTGCCGGTGTTGAAAGTCCGGGGCAGGTTGTCCGGATGGTAGAAGCACGGGTCGGAGAATCGCAATCCGGAGAATGGATCACGGGTTGGGGATGGGATGAAGGTGCCTGGGCCAGGGCTTATCCGGACAATAAGGCGCTGAGCCGGATTTCACCGGACAATCCGGTTTACCTGCGGGGGCTCCATGGATTCGCCTGCTGGGCCAACGGAAGGGCATTAGAAATTGCCGGAATTACTTCGGAAACACCCGATCCTCCCAATGGAGAAATCATTAAGGATGCAGTGACCGGTAGGCCCACAGGTATTTTTACCAATAAAGCACAAGATCTGTTGGAGAAATTCATCCCTCCGTTGAGTCAGACCCAAATCGAGAAGGCCCTGGAGCTGGCCCACGAAGAATGTCTCAGAAACGGATTGACGACCGTCCATGAAGCAAGGACCACGGCTGAGATTCTGGAGGCTTTTCGTTCCCTCAAGGAGAATGACAAGCTGAGAATACGTATCTATGGCATGTTAGACGCACAGGACAGGGATCTCATCGAAACGTTTTTTAAAAATGGTCCTGAGATCGATGCGGATCATTTAATCACCATGCGGTGCATCAAAGTCTTTGTGGATGGCGCCCTGGGTTCCCGGGGTGCGGTATTTTTAGAATCCTACAGTGATGCTCCTGATGTCCGGGGCGTCATCGTCACTCCGGAAGATTCCCTCTATAAAATCACCGTGAGTTCCCTGAAAGCCGGTTTCCAGGTCGCATCGCACGGTATAGGTGATCGGGCAAACCGCATCACTTTAAACGCGTATAGACGTGCCCTGGAAGAAGTACCTTCCCCGGATCATCGATTACGACTGGAGCATGCCCAGGTCACGGCCCAGGTGGACATTCCCAAGTTCGCCCCCCTGGGCATTGTGCTGAGCATGCAGCCGCCCCATGCGACTTCGGACATGCCCTGGGCAGAGACGCGGGTGGGACCCCGTCGGATCAAAGGCGCCTATGCTTGGCGTTCCTTCCTGAATACGGGTGTCCATCTTACACTCAATTCAGATTTTCCGGGAGAGACGTTAAATCCCTTTCATGGGATGTATGCCGCAGAAACCCGTCAGTCTCCGGATGGAGAACCCAGGGGCGGATGGTATCCGGAGCAGTGCCTGACCCGGGATGAGGTATTGAAGGCATATACGGTTGAGGCCGCCTATTCCGGATTTCAGGATGATTTGTTGGGAAAAATTGCACCGGGATTCATGGCCGACTTCATCGTCCTGTCCGATGATATTTTAACGATTTCATCACAGGATCTTCTATCGCTCCGTGTGGAACGGACGTATTTTGGTGGGGCACTGGCCTATGAGGCTGAACCTGAAGATTAGCATGTGGACCTTCTGTTATGCCAAATAAACAAGCCGGAGAACTCAAACGCGTGATGGGGCTGCCCCATGCGACTGCCATGGTGGCCGGCATTATCATTGGAGCGTCTATTTTTGTACAGCCTTCGGAAATTACCGGTCAGGTCCCATCCATTTTGGGTATTTTCCTTGTTTGGGTGATATCCGGTGTGTTGACATTTTTCGGTGCCCTGGTATGTGCGGAACTGGCGTCGATTTTTGGTAGAAATACAGAAAAATTGTTGGGATCGTGATAATGTCCTATCACCAGGTCATTCATGATTCATCATTACAACTTTTGAAAAAAAAATAAAAAAATAGATTCTTGAGGCTAATCAAAAACAAAATAAAAGGAGAGATGATGATACTTAAACATTTTAGGATCACAATGTCCCTTATTTTCCTCTTCTGTATTTACCAGATAAATGGTTTTACACAAGAGACGATAACTGTCGGGGAGGTGACGGCAGATCCGGGTGAAATGAGATCGGGTTTTATCGTAGTGCCCGAAGGAGCTGACGGCCCGGAAGTCCGAATTCCCATCACCGTCGTGAATGGTGCGAAAGACGGACCGGTGCTTGCATTGACTGCGGGAGTCCATGGCTATGAATATCCACCCGTCCTTGCGTTGCAAAGGTTGAAAAAGCAATTGGAGCCGACCCGATTGTCGGGTACCGTGATACTCGTCCATGTGGTGAATGTGCCCTCGTTTATGAAAAGAACGGTTTACTACAATCCTTATGATTGGAAGAATCAAAACCGTGGTTTTCCAGGGAAGAAGGACGGCACTATGACCGAACGGATCGCCTATCACGTCTCCAAAGAGGTGATCGACCAATGCGATGTTCTCATCGACAATCATTGCGGGGATGGAAACGAGGATCTAACGACCTATCTCTACTACACGGAGATTGGTCAACCTCATGTCGATAGAAGAACCCGGGATCTGGCCATTCATTATGGCTTCAAGATGATTATTCACCAAAAAGCAAAGGCTACGGGGAGCGGCGCATCGTGGTGTGCCAATTCGGCACTTTTTAAGGGGAAACCTGCACTGACCGTGGAGTCGGGACGATTGGGGAGGACCGATGAAACGGATATCCAGGCCATTCTTAAGGGCACTTACAATATACTGATGCGATTGGAAATGATCCCGGGAGAACCGGAAAAGATTTTCGATCCTATCTGGGTGAAAAAGATGACCTATGTCCGGTCGGACCATGAGGGACTGTTCTATCCCCTGGTCAAGGGGGGGCAGCATGTTGAGAAAGGTGAATTGGTCGGGTATCTGACGAATTTTTGGGGAGATATTATTCAGAAGGCCTATGCGCCCCACAATGGAATTGTGATGTACGTTATTTCAACACCACCGATGAGTAAAGGTGAACCCATGGTGAAAATAGGCGGGTTTTAAAAACCAGAGACGAGTAAGAATGCAGGACATTTTTTTAATATTCTACATGGAAAATACCAAATGTCCGGAGAAATCCAAATGTTAAAATTTAAAAACAATATCTCAAACAGGTGAACAATTGCAATGAAGCAAGAAAATACTTCGAGATGTGAATCTCGAAAAACGGAACTGATCCCATTTTTACGGGAGATCATCGCCATTCCCTCTATGACTGGAAAAGAAAGCGCCGTTGTCCGGAGGATTGAACAGGAAATGAGGCGATTGGCGTACGATGAAGTATGGGTCGATCCCATGGGAAATCTCTTTGGACGCATGGGTTCCGGAAAGCGGATTTTGGTCATTGACGGGCACTGTGATACGGTTTCTGTGGGTCATCCAGGGAATTGGAAAATCGATCCTTTTGAAGGAGACATGCGAGATGGTATTATTTATGGCCGGGGTGCTGTCGATCAAAAAGGGGGACTTGCATCGGCCATCTATGCGGGGAAGATCATTCAAGAGATGGGACTCCCCCAGGATATCACCCTTCTGGTGGTAGCGTCGGTTCTGGAGGAAGATTTTGAAGGCATCTGCTGGAAGTACATTCTTGAAGATGGCAAAATAGCACCGGAAGCGGTATTGCTTACCGAACCCTCCAATTTAGGCATCCGGATCGGACAGCGGGGCCGTATGGAAATGAAGGTGGCTGTTCAGGGACTGTCATGCCATGGTTCGGCCCCGGACCGCGGGGTGAATGCGATCTATCAGGCCGGTCCGATTATCCATGCTGTTGAGGAACTGCACCATGGATTGGCCAGTGATTCGATTCTTGGCAAAGGGAGCATCACCATCACCGATATCCGAAGTACGGCCCCTTCCCTCTGTGCCGTGGCGGACAGTGCGATTCTCCATTTGGACCGGCGGCTGACAGAAGGGGAGACGATGGAAAGCAGTGTGGAGGAAGTGGAAAATTTAGAATCGGTAAAGGGGATTGGGGCCAGGGTCAGTGTGCCGGAGTATGAAATTGTCAGTCATACGGGTCTGATATATCCGGCCAAAGGCTATTATCCCATGTGGCTGATGAATGAAGACCACCCTCTGGTCCGGACTGCTGTCAGTACCTACGAGGTCCAATTTGGTGTGCCGGCCGAAGTCGGGGTATGGACATTTTCTACCAACGGTGTGGCTACAAAGGGATGGTTCGATATCCCGACCATTGGATTTGGGCCGGGAGACGAAGCCGATGCCCATACACCCAATGACAGGATTAAAGTGGATGATCTGGTAAAGGCCATGGGTTTTTATGTTGCTTTTGTTGTCGAGTGGGGACAAACATAATTAAAAATGAAGAATGAAAAATTAAAAATGAAGAGAGATGAGAGGAGAACAGATTAAATGAAAGTTCGGATCGGATTTCTAAGTATGGTATTCTTTTTTCTAATTATACAATCCTACGATCGAGTGGCTCTGGGGCAAATGCAAGAGAGGGGCATGGTACCTGAGGATTATTATCGGTTTGTCTTTGTCAGCGATCCACAGATTTCTCCTGATGGACAGCAGGTTGCCTTTGTCGTTTCCCGGGTGAATGAGAACAAGCGGGGCCGGGAATTCCGGATATGGCTGGTTGGTGCAGACGGTCGTAACGAACCAATCTGTTTTACCAGGGGGAAGAACGATCGCTCACCGCGCTGGTCACCCGATGGAAAGTGGCTGGCCTTTGTGTCGCGGCGGGATGACGTGTCCCAGATTCATATCATTTCGCCTAAAGGGGGAGAGGCGCATTCATTGACTGATCTTGACACATCGCCATCTTCCTTCGCATGGTCGCCGGATAGTAAAAAGATCCTCATGCTGCTTCGCACCGATGAGGACGCCAAGAAAGACACCGTGCATAACAAGAAATCACTCAAGCCCGATATCCATGTCATTAAATATTCCAGGTATCAGGCCAATGGGAGTCCGACCTATCTGGACGGGAAAAGATCCCATATTTGGATATTCGATGTTGAAACAAAAAAGGTCAGACAGCTTACCAGCGGCACGGATTGGAATGATACTTCACCCGTCTGGTCGCCGGATGGAAAATCGATCACCTTTGTTTCGAATCGGACAGGTAAGGAGTATGAGGGCAGTCAGAACAGTGATATCTGGATCGTTCCAACGGACAGTGGCGCAGTAAAACAGGTGACCACACAGCCCCATCGGGACGGTTCGCCCATGTGGTCTCCTGATGGGAAAACCATCGCCTATATTCGTACCAACCGGCCCTATGAGCAGTCGGATATCTATCTGACAAAACCCGGCAGCTCCCAACATACCTGTCTCACCGACGTATTTGATCGAACACTCCGAAGATTCAAATGGTCCGTTGATTCGAAATCGCTCTATTTTACCAATAATGATTTGGGCGTTGTTCGTCTCTTCCGTTTGGCAGTAAAGACTCGTAAGGTGGAAAGGCTCACTCCTGATGATGTCAGCGTCAGAAATCTGTCCATTTCCAAAGACGGATCCTTATTGGCCTTTACTTTAGAGAGCGAGGTTCAACTCCCTGAGATCTGGGTGAGCGATCCGGATGGAGAAAAGATGAAACAACTCACCCATTTCAACGATGCATTCCTCGATTCATTGAAACTGCAAAGGGCCGAGGAGATCTGGTTCACCAATGATGCCGGTATGAAGGTGCAGGGTTTCTTATTCAAACCCGTGGATTGGGAAGAAGGGAATAAATTTCCCCTGATTCTGAACATTCATGGCGGGCCATCAGGCATGTGGGGCCATACCTGGTTTCACGAGTTTCAGATGCTGGCTGCAAAAGGATACGGCGTTTATATCGTCAATTACCGGGGGAGTACCGGTTATGGTTACGACTTTCAGCATCCGGTTGTACATGATTATGGGGGTGTGGACTATCGTGACAACATGCAGGGTTTGGATGATATCCTGAAACGGATCGACTGGATCGATGCAGACCGGCTGGGCGTCACCGGTGGTAGTCACGGGGGCTTCCTGACCAACTGGATCATCTCCCAAACCGACCGATTCAAGGCAGCGGTCACCCAGCGGAGTGTGAGTAACTGGGTCTCGGCCCATGGCACACAGGACATCACCCCTCAGAGCATGCGCATTGAATTTGACGGTACCCCCTGGGAAAATTACGATCTTTACTGGGACCGTTCGCCGATCAAGTATGCTTACCGTATCACAACGCCTACATTAATCATTCACAGTGAGCAAGATTACCGTTGCCCCCTGGGACAGGCCCAGGAACTCTACTATGCGTTAAAAATACACAATATCCCCACGGAGATGGTGATTTTCAAGGGCGAAAATCATGGATTGTCGCGGGGAGGAAAGCCCATCAATTTAGTAGAAAGGTTGAGGCGATTATTGGGATGGTTTGATAAGTACTTAAAATAATGTGATTGACTCTAAAGAATTAAGTCATGGGAGATCGTTATGCATAAAATTCACAAATTAATTTGTATTTCCGGCTTCCTGATTATTTTCTTCATTCCTTATGCAACATCCAGAATAATGAGTTCGCATTTTAAACCTGACATTAAAAGTAAGCAGGATGAAGTGACCGGAAGTGGAATCGTTTTTTTCAATACTCAAAAGTTGGATGATTTAAAAGATTTTTATATTCATCGCGTGGGTTGTGAATTATGGCTGGATCAGGGCTCATGCGCCATATTGAAGTATGGGAACATGCTGGTGGGTTTTTGTAAAGGGAGAGAAAGAGATAAAGGCGGTCTGATCACTTTCTTTTTTAAAAGCAGGGAGGATGTGGATCGCATGTATAAAAAGTTTGCGAAGATTGCAGAATCGCCTCCCAAAGAGAATATGAAATATCATATTTACCATTTTTATGCAAGGGATCCGGAGGGAAGATCTTTAGAATTTCAACATTTTTTACATCCCATCGATTGGGATTTTTACATTAATAACAATTAGGGTTTTACATCATGATCATTTTCCGCTGTACTCAAAAATTTTTCAAATATCGAAAAATGAAACCGTCACCCATGTCTGTCGTATCCAGGGCTATTTTCGGAGAATGGTATGCCAACACCATACCGACATTCCGGGGCGATGTATTTCTCTTTACCAATGATCCCAGCCTGCTGAGTGTTGTATTGCCACTGAGTTGGGACTTGGATCTGGAAAAAAACTTTAAGGATAGAGTCCTCAAACTCTATCGCCGGTTGGCATTCCCGGAGGAAATCATCAATCATGAAGACAGCGAGATGAATTCATTTCTTTATACAAAAACTGCCAGTCGTAGTATTCTGGGAGTAATGAATGATGTCGCATATAATTTACAAACCTGGGCTGAAGAGGTGATTCCTGGTTTTGGGGATACCCTGCAGGCCTTCGAACTTGCTGCGAGCCAAACATTACATAAGGTTCTCAATTATAAGGATTATGTACGTCCCACTCATATTGCTCAAAAAATGATAGAGGAGAATTATAAATAAAAAATCCGATGCAGAAGAGACTTCGGATTTTTTAAAGATGAAACAGAGAAAAATGAAAGGTCTATTTTTTACTTCTAATCATCCTCTGCAATACAGTACAGGTATTTGAATCCGCGTAAATACAGGGTTTTTCCTATGATCGCCGGAGAGGCATGAAAATCATCATCCAGTTGGTTTTTGGCCAGGATGGTGAATTCGGGGCCAGGCTTGATCACATGGGTTAAACCGGTTCCCCCCAAAATATAGATCCTATCCTTTAAACCCACCGGTGAGGTGAATAGATTACCCATATCTTCCATCCGCTCTCCGGTATAATACACCTTACCGTCACTGGCATCGAGACAGGATAGAACACCATTGTTCACCCTCAGAAAGTAGAGATAGTTGTCTAACAGTAAAGGTGAGGGTGTATATGATGTGTCCTTATTGTGTTTCCATACGACGGCATCGGAATCGGTAATATCCCCTTTTGCTTTTGAGAGATCGATGGCCAGCAGTGCACTGCCGCGAAATCCGGTCATGATATAGATCATATCATCTGAAGTCACAGGCAAAGGAATACAATTGGCCGTCATACCTCCACACTCCCAAATCAATTTTCCTGAAGAAAAATCATAGCTGCGGATACGTTTTGTACCGCTTGTTATGACCTGGAATTTTC
>CAZYTI010000022.1:0-15212 GCA_964650065.1 uncultured bacterium | reverse complement strand
GAGGATAAAAACTCGGGTGAACCCGGTAATTTGGCCTTATACTGTGTTATCCAATCAAATCCACCATTGGTCGTTTTGAGAATGACGCCCTTATTATGATCCGACCAACCTGCCACCCAACCTGTATCCGCATTCAGAAAGTACACCGCGCGATAGAAGCTATCTTGATCTCTTTTCTGGCAAAACCAACATGCTCCACCATCGGTAGACTTTAATATGACTTGTTTTCCTTCCTCATCAACTCCCACCGCCCAACCGATCTCTTTGTTCACAAAGTAAATATCTCTAAAACCTTTAAATTCCCATACTCTCTCATAGCCATTGAATGCTTTTGGCGTGTACCAGTCGATACCCCCATTGGTCGTTCTGTACATGGCATCTCCCCCCCAGCCAACTGTCCAGCCATAATCTGCATCAATAAAATAAATGGAATAAAGTCCGCTGTTAAAGTATTCACGGTTCCATGTTTCTCCACCATCGCTTGTTTTTAAGATCGAATATTTTCCAACAGCCCATCCGGTATCAGCATTTAGAAAATATATATCTCTTAAATGTGTAGACGGATCAATTGATTGTGGAGTCCACTCCAATCCGCCGTTGGTCGTTCTCAGCATCGTATTCACATCACCGACCACTATACCTGTGTCAGAATTGAAAAAGTAGACACAATTTAAATTCCATGTTGTGCCCTCTGGGCCAGGTCTCCAATCCTCCCCACCATTAGTCGTTTCATAGATTTTCGGTCTCGACTGAATAGCCCAACCTGAATTCTCATTGGCAAAATGAAGCGCAATAATCGAGTTATCACCACAATTCAATTGTTTGATCCAATCCTCTCCTCCATTCATTGTTTTTATTAATTCACCTCCACCGGCCCACCCGTGATCTTTATCGATAAAATAACTCGTCCAAAAAAGAGTGGATGATAGACTAATAGCCTGATAATCCCAGGTCACACCTCCATCGCAAGTTTTTATGATCGTGCCATTGGCTCCGAATGCCCAGCCTGTATTTTCATCCACGAAAGAAATAGATTTTAACATGCCTGACATAAATACTTCAAATTGTTTTAACCAGTTTTCTCCTCCATCAGTTGTTATAGAAATATATCCACCACTTCCAAAAACCCCATAACCATAACCACCGCCAACCCAACCTGTATCCTCATTGATAAAAGAAATAGATTCAATCCCAGCAATACCACCATAAGAGGGAACATTAAAACTTGTTAATGTCCAAATCTCACCCCCATCCACGGTCTTTTGAATCGTATTGAAAGTCGATATATAGCCAATTTCAGTACTTACAAAGTCTACAGTATTTATCCTCCCGCTTATACCAGTTTCTTTCTTTACCCATGTCGCTCCTGCATCGGTCGTCTTAATGAGCATTCCTTCATGTCCTGCAGCCCATCCAACAGAATCGTTGACAAAATCCACTGAATACAAATTATTCGAAGATCCGCATACATTGTTTTGGACGTCCCAATTCAATCCCCAATCAGTGGTCTTCATAATCGTGCCTATTGCACCGACCATTATGACGCGATTCTCATCAAAGCTAAAAACATCGTATATTTGATTTCCCTGAGGCAACGGATTTTGCCATTGCCAGCCTTCCTGGGCATAGACATGTAAATTCAAAAAGCATAGTACAATCAAAAATGTTTTTTGATTTTCCATTTCTCAACAACTCTTGACTGATCTAACCATGTTTACACTTTGACAAGAATGTGTATATAATACAACTTTCATCTGAATGTCCGTTTTGGAATCACCTCTCTTGATGAAAGCGATTGTTATAATTGACTATCGCTGTAAAATGAATTTCTTCGTTTCTATAAAATCCCCCGCTTCCAGACGGCACAGGTATATTCCGCTGGGAAGATTTTTTGCATTCCAGGTTAACTCATAATCGCTTGCTTGTTTATACTCCTTCACAAGTATCTCAAGTTCGTTTCCGATAAGATCATATACTTTCAATGTTACAAAACTTGATTTCGACAATGTATAACGAATTTTTGTGTAAAGATTAAAAGGGTTCGGATAATTTTGATTCAATATATGGCCGGAATTACCATAGTAATTATTAGAATGATAATCTTCTACTCCTGTTTGAATAACTTGTATTTGATAGAGAGAGTCAGCATTCTCGTCAGATAACCAAAAATGAGTGCCGTCGTGTGTAAGTCCTGTCGGGTAAAAACCTGGCGTATCAAACCTCTCAAGGCGAAGCCCGGTATCAAAATCATATTGGCTCACCCACCCAATTCTAGTACTACCTGAATTGCTGCAATTCCAGATCGAATGACCATCATATGCTAAATCTTTTGAAAAACCATGTGTATAAGTAAACAAGTAAACAGTATCATTCTTTACGTCTATCCTTACAATTTTACTGGACCAGCCCGCTTCAAAGTTTGTATAAAAATACTGCCCGTCCCATAATAATCCATGAAACGGGAATTCTTTTGTGGGCGAGTAATTTACTTCCGCTGGGAGTGAAAGTGAATCGATAACCGCTCCGGTTTCTTTATCCAATTGATATATACATCGTAAAGAATCATCGAGAGACCATATGTGGGTTGTATCGGAAGTCAATCCCTTCGGCTCTGGACCGGGGCTGGGAAAGGCAACAATGACACTCCCATCATTGGGATCAATCTTGTAGATGGTATCCGTGCTGTCGTCAGATAAATACAGAAACGCACCATCCCAGCCCAATCCCTGAGGACTCGGACCGGGAGTCGGAAACGATGATAGGATATTTGTTTCTAACCAGTCGTGTGAAATGGAATTATTTGTAACCAGACCGAATAGGTTAAAAAACATCAAAACTTTATAATAAATTTTTAATGAAAACATAGAATCCTCTTTGTTTAATACCACTCAATAAAAAAAGCCGAACTCCAAAAGGTGCACTCCACCTCTTGAACTCGGCTAAAAATTATTCTCCCCATCATGTCTGCCTCCACTAAAGTTCTTTTCACCTCTCCCCTCACGGATGGTGAAATCACCTTAGATGTAGGGCTTTGTAAATTTACTTATAAACAAAATAATTTATTTATGAATGAAAAGCAAGCTGAATTCCTAAAATTATTTTGTTTACGATAATGCCAATTTGAATGAACAAAAAACTCAGAATCGTTTTTAATTTCGATAACAATTATTATAAATTCAAATTTTAACCCACAAAAGAATATATGATCCATCAGTTTTTGTTACTAATAAAGAAATCCCGAAAAACCCACACGTAAACCCACCGTATCCCCTTGATAGGATTGATCACTCCCCCCGGCCTTGAAGCTGTCAATTTTCGCATATACTTCTATATTCATACCCACATTCTTTGAGAACATGAACACAACACCCATAAAAGGGATTATCCGAATCATGGATCCTTCCGGATACAAAATTCTGTTCATGGTGATCGTCCCATCGCTTCCGACATTGGCATAAGAAATGCCCCCCCCAAGATAGGGATATGAACTACTGCCTTCACTGCCGAAGAAATAGGCCGCCCTGGGACCGAAACTGAATATCGACAGCGATTCATCGACCATGGAAACATTATCGTATAAAATTTCCGCACCGATTCCAAGATTGGGCATGACAAAGTATAAAAAACTGGGATTAATGGTATAGACCGAAACTCGCCTCTCTCGTAAATCGGCATCGTACACCTCATATAAATCTCCCCCACGACTTTCGAATGTGATCGTACCGGCAATATTCAAGGAACCCTTATCCATCGCAAAATCCTGGCTCCACAGGGGAATCGACAGCAGGAAAAACAATGTCATCACAGTAATGGTCAGGTTCTTCATTTCAACCTCCTTTTAGGTGATTCCTTATTTTAAAAGATTAACCACACCTGCCTGCCGCAGGCAGGGAGACCTCGGAGAAAATAATAAAATTATATCGGATAAAAAACCTTAATCTTTCCTCCTCTGTATGATCTTTGTGGCTTAATATTTTCATCTATTCACTTCATCAACCTGGCATCCACCCAACTGGCTGACTGGGCGAAATAGGGCAGCCAATCCTGGGTTCGAACCACGAGTTTCAATTCTTTGATTCCCGTAACAGAAATGTTGATCTTTTGCGGTTTCGATCGTACATCCATGGCACGGCTCACCAATAGTTCGTGACCGTCACCATAGATACCGAACTGGATCTTTCCGCCCTCGTACTCGGTCTTTTTCAATCCCGAATGGGAATTCAGATCGGCCGAGAGGATGGCTGAAAATGTGTTCCATTTTCCATCGAGCCGATAGACGAGAGTCGCATGAGGAAAAAGACCAATGCCTTTTTCATATTTCTTACCCCCGGCTCGAAACGGCAAGCCCCAGAAATTTCGGTCGTATTCGACCAACCCGGTGGTCAGATCGACCTCTGCCGGAACAAAATCGCTCAGATAAGCCATTTTGTCATGGGGATCAGGCGAATGCTTTTGGGGAATCTTTCTGGGAAGAATCCTGTCCCGCATTTTATCCTCCCCGGACCACTGGTACTTTTCTGAAATCTGCCAGTTCTGGTCAAAGAATCCGCACAGCAGAGACGTTCCGTCGATGGAAATGTTGCCCTGCAGCAGGTTGATGCCCAGAGTACGTTCATCAAAGATGATATAGTCAAACTCTGAACCGATCCGTTTCATCACACCGGAAGTCCCCTTCCATGAGGAACCCGACAGAACGACAACATAACGGTTTTGATTTAAGGGATTGGGATAGATCATCGCCAATCCCACATGTTCACCCGAATATCGGTGATTTCCGAGAACAATCGCTTCTTCTTGAATCTGTATCGGCAAATCATCCTGAATTCTTTTGAATACAGCGTTGCTACCCGGATTTCCGATCAGGACCACGTTGTATTTTTGGATATCCTCGGCCGTGGCCCGCGTGTCCATTTTTATGCGGCAGGGCACGTGCTGCCATGAGGACCATTGCCGACTGTAAATTTCGGCCTCTTCTCTGTTGACAGCCGTCTCTGTTTCGGAACCGATGGAACCATATATTAAGAGGAATCCGGAATTCATGGCATCCAGGATGGGACCGCCCAAACCGGGTCGTTTGCCAAGAGCCGGCTCCCGGCTGGTATCTTCTACACCCCATGTCTCCACAGATTCGGTTTCAGACAGGTGAGCAGAAAGGGTGAGCGCCTTATCCCCGGGGATGAAGTTCTCATAACAAATCTGATCATTTACCGTTATGGTAACCGGTTTCTCATGGTCGAAAAGTTCCTCCGGAAAGCGCAGGCGAAATTGATTGACATTATCGGTCTTCACATTAACGGAATTGGGACCGGTAATCTCCACATCGATGGTCGCAAATTTCAAGAGATCAATAAATCTTTCGATGTTCACCCAGTATGCACCCCCGTGTCTGAGATCCGCCGTCTTGAATACAACCCGTTTGGGGAAGAGATCCTTCCTAAACGTCTCGAACCAGTCATAAATGGCATGATCCATCTCCGGATCGAAACCACCGTGCATGGCTTCGGGATGTTCGATGTATTTAATGTCATATCCCAGGTCGCGTATCCGTTTTACCATCTGCCGGCTCTGCTCCACAGGAACGATATCGTCCAGGACGCCGTGGTTGCAGTACATGGGAAGATGATGTGCATTTTCCGCCACGGAAACAGCACTGTTTTTTGCCAGGATGAACTTTCGGATTTCTGTCATTCTATCAGGATCCGGACTCATCCAAAAACCCAATTCCGTGGGGCCCATGATGGGGGCGATGGCCGCGAACAGATGTGGATAGTGAAGTCCGATATGCCACGTTCCTGCCCCGCCCATGGAGCCGCCGGTCAGGTAGATCCGGTTTTCATCGATGCTGTACAATCGCCGGACTTCTCTGAGGACATTGAGTACATCGTTCTCGCCCAGATTCTGATAAAAAGTATTGCTCCGTCCGAAGGGACTCACCACGATATACCTGGCGTGTTCCGTCATGTGGGGTGTGAAGGCGGGCAGGAAAGGATTGTCTTTCCAACCGGAAAAACTGGGATCGTAACCATGCAGATTAATCACCATGGGGAAAGGATCTTGGAGATCATAGGTCTCCGGGACATAAATGGCGTATCCCTGTACACTGCCATCGATATCCGAATAGTATCCCCTCAAGAAGGAACCTGTCTTGTGATGGAAAGGTTGTTTTCCATTTCTTATCGACAAGGCCAAGTTTTCAACCTTATCCAATCCTTCCTCAATCGATTTTCGAAACAGTTGAAACATGCCAGGTTGTTCAACTCCTCGAAAACCTTTTTCTACCGGTAGCAATTCCACTTTTAAGTTGGCCCAGTCCTGTTTTTTTGCATTTGTTACGCTGTGTTGGAAGTTTTTTTGAATCTCATCATGCAGGTCGAGGTACCGCTTCCTGAGATCCTGGTAATCCTGATGAATGATTTCGAAACGGGTTTCAGCGACATGCGCCTGACCATTCCCATCCTTGAGATGAACCTTAGCCGTATACAGTCCATCCTCGAAATGGGCAAGATCCACGGCCTCTTGAAGTACCTCGAATGATCCACCGTTGCTCTGACAAGACCTCACCCGGGACCATACCTCCCGTCCCGATGTATTGATTAAGGTTATTTTTAGTTTTAAAGATACGTCTGACTGATCAAACAGAGGATGGAAAAGACCTAAATCAAATTCGGCCCGGGCCGGCTCTTCATATACCTTCCTATCCAAACGAATAAAAACATGAGGAAAAACCTCATCTTCCAACGGTTGAACCAGTCCTCCGACACATATCCCATACCAGATCCATTTCAGATTATGTGTCACAACCGAATCCCCGGGCTGCAGCCGAAAAGCCTGATCGATCCATTGAAGTGCCCCCTCAAAATCATCGGCCTCGGCACGAATGACGGCCAGATTGTTGAACTTTTCATAATCCGCAACGTTTCCAATGAACTGATACCTGAGGATCGCCTCGGATTCATACAGTTTACCTTTATTAAAAGCTTCGCGAAAACGTTTATTCGCATGTTCAACAGAAACGTCCTCGTTCTTCAAATCAATCCATTTCCACAATCGCGAAGCTTTTAATAGACTGTAGATATCAAAATCATCGATGATCACGTATGCACCGCTATCCTGGATGGTATTGATGGCCACGGCCATATTCGTCGGTTTCAAAGGACGCGGATCGACCGCAACCGCATCGTAGAATTCCGGTTCATCCTGTCGATTTCCAGTCCACAATTTAACACGAATAGAAAGGGGAGCCTCACCCCTCACATCCAGACGAAGCCATTGCCAGGTATCCCATACCATTCGTCCCGGTTTGGATGTAAACAAGGTTTCATCCACCAAACCCAGGACCGATTTTTTTATAAAAATGATTCCATCCTTTGTGATTTCGATCTTGTACTGGCTCCATCCCTCCTGGCGCACATTCATGGAAAAGGTGAGATTCGATTCTCCCACAGGTTTCATGCGGAGCACAACCGAGAAATCCCGGTTCAGAATGGCATTGTCCAGTCGAGGCGCCGCCGAATAGATACCCTGGGTGGGATTGCTGCGGTCCAAAGACACGAACGTCCCGTCCTCTGTCTGCCAGACTCCGAAGCCCCACACCTTCATGTCCAGCCAGCCATCGCTGCTGTCTTCTTTAAAATCATCGGAGAAAATATCACCGGATTGGTGCCTTCCCCTGCGATCACCCTGCCTGCACACGGCTACCAATCCAATCATCAGACAAATGAAGAGACACAGCATTTTCATAGGATTCCTTTCAATACAAACCCAGCTTTTTAAACAGGAAACGACTCACCCCAAAAAGCGCACTGTGATCGATATCCCTGGCAGGTGTCACTTTCTTCAGCGACTGAATGGGCATCAACGCCTGCTCCATAGGATCAGACATCAGATCGTAGGCCCTGGCGATTTGTCCGCCAACGACGATGCACTCCACGCCAAAAGTTTCACCAAACGGCCGAACCTGCTCTCCAAGAATCGCTCCTGTCTCTTGAAATACCTCCAGAGCCGATCGATTCCCTGCGTGTGCCTTCTCGGCGATCTCCTTCACATCCAGACTTTCTTCCTGTGCATGAATCAGTTCCTTATACCGTTGAAGGATGCCACGCCGTGAAATCCGGTCATCCAGGATACTCTTTTTGTATTTCGACCCCCCGATCCATCCCCAACGGGGTACTCCCGGACCCGTATCCACCATTTCATCATCAATCATGAAACCCGAACCCATACCTGTTCCGAGGGTAATACCAATCACACGTCCATATCCCCTGGCAGCTCCCATCCAGGCTTCTCCCCGTACAAAAGTCCAGGCATCCGATTCAAACAATATGGGAACGGGTTGAGATAATGCCAATCGTTTTTTAAATTCATCCCGGAGATTCACTCCGTAGATGGATTCATATTTACCCACGCCTTCGATGAGGCTGATGCCTCCATCATAATCGAAGGGTCCGGGCATGCCGATGCCCATGCCGGCAACTGACAAATTCTGCTCCCGGGAAAACCGATACGCCTCCTTCATGGGGTGAATAAAGGTCTGAATAATTTCCTCGGCGGATCCCCGGGAATCGATGGGAGTGCGGGCTATCGATCCATCGACGAGTCGGCCTTCCGATGACACGATGGCCGACTTTATAGAGGTGCCCCCAACATCAAGGCAGATGGCAAATCGGATCTTCATTCTTTTGTCCATTCCTCGTAGCGACCAACCCGCTCTGCAAGTTCCACCATCCTTTGAATCCGTTCCGGGGGAACCTCCGGAGCCACCGAGCAAGCAGTACTCAATATATAACCACCACCGGTCATGCCCGCCTGGAGACATTCAACAATTGTTTTCTCGACAACCTCGTCACTGCCCCTCAGTAAGATATTAACCGAATCAATATTGCCTTTTAAAAAGATGTGATCTCCCACCCGCTTCTTGGCATCTTCCAGAGTCACATCTCCCAGAGGGGGCGGATCCAGGCATTCCAGGCCGTGGATGCCCGATTCAGCCATCATCTCCAGACGATCCGAAATGCATCCGCAGGTATGTAAATAGGTATACACGTTTTCATCTTTCAAGGATTCTACCACACCCACGACTGACGGAAACACCAGCTCTCTATAGGTCGCTGGAGAGATGAATGAGGATCCCGCATATGGTGAAGAGATATGCATACTCTCCAGCTCGCCCAGCCGAACCTGTGCCTCTGCCCACGATATGCTCATTCGATCAAAATACTGGACCAGGGTCTTGAAACGGCACGGATGCTGCATGATGGCAACCATGGCATCATCTAAAGTGGAAAACCACTGGATCGCCCTGGAAAATCCGTCCGGCGTCCAGCCTCCGATATGGATATCGGGTCCCAGAACCTCACGGGCCAGATGGGCACTGTAAAAATCATCGGAATCATATGCTGGCCTGTCCCATTCCCAGGCATCGGGATCTTGGTTCTCAATCACATGATCCGAATCACCACACGGAATATCCTGAATCATTTTTCCCAGCATAGACTCAACAGGAGTATTCTTTTTCGTACCCGGAAGGAGTAAAACCAGACCGTCGAATCCGTAGCGCCGGGTCAAATCACATTCGGCCAAAACAAAGTTTTCGATGGTCCGCGGGATCTTACCGTCAGGCGTCCCGTTGCGGATGATGTGTTCCAGACTGAGCAGGCACCAGACGGGCACCCGGTCAGGGGTGTCGCCTTCCATAGCAATACGTATTCGTTCACGTGAAGTCAATATTCAACCATTTTAATATGATCCCCTCACTCAAACACGCTCCCCACAGGGGCGGGAGAACAGCCTCCTTCTCCCTTGTCAGGCTGTTGCAGATTAGGAAAGGTTGAAAAAGTAAAAAAGTTATGAACCTCCCGGTTAAGAGTGAAAGTATTAAATTAAGTAAGAAAACCAAAATACTCACTCAAAACCAGGAGGTATCCAATGCAATATCATACAGGGTGCGATGCCCATAAAAGAACGTGTACTTTCCATCATATGACAGATGATGGTGCCCATGGATTACATGTGAAAGTTCCTACGGACGAAAAGAGCATTTATCATTTCCTTGAACAATTGGATGCGCCAACAACAATGACTCTGGAAGCCGGTAACAGCTGGTGGTATCTGTATCAACTTTTTAACGATCATCCTTTGGTTTCAGAGGTCAATGTGGTAGATGCACGAAGAAGCAGAAAGCTTGGTGAAGAATTATCTGTACTAAGTGGATACGGTCGTGCCAGCAACGATCACATTGACAGTGAAATGTTAGCTGAACTCAGACGCAGAGGATTGGCTCGAAGTATTCAAATCCCGCCTCCAGAACAAATGGAAATCAGATCGATCAATCGATTCCGTTTAGATTCTGTAATTGGTAGAACCAGAGCAAAGAATAAGATACACGCGTTATTGACTTTTCATGGAGCCAGAGCCCGAGTAAATGATCTGTTGCAAAAATCCGAGACCTATGAGAAAATCAAAAAACAATTACCTGAATATGTCATCTTTCTCATCGACCAATTGCTTGAACAAATCATCACTTCGAGTCAGCAGATTGAGCTATGCGAGTCAAAATTAGATCTACTATTACCAGAATCGGATCCGAATGTGAGCATTATCCTCTCCCATCCAGGTATTGGTATCGTATTTGCCAGAACCATTCATTCAGAAATATGGAACATCGCGTATTTCAAAGAACCAAAAAATCTTATCTCATATTCAGGCTTGGCGCCTGTTGAGTCTGAAAGCGACGGCCGCAAGAAAGGTGTAATAAAATTAAATCGACATTGTAATTACTATCTCAAATATGTTTTTGTTTCAGCGGCACATAGCTCTTGTAACCATCCGAAATATCGGAAGAAATATCAGTCAGATGTCAAAAAACATAGCAAAATGATTGCCAAGCTGAATTTAGCACGGCGAATCGTAAAAAACATATATTGGATGTTGACCCGTCAACAATTCTACCAAGCGTAGATCCGTTTTAAACGGAACGTTGGTTGCCGCGAGGCAGGTAGGGAGTACCAGAAATGACATGATCCATGAGAAGGTCCCAGGTTGAATGTACCCCTACCGGGTTACTCTTAGAATTTTTCAAGTACGTCCCGTCGTTTAGGACATCCCTGTCGGTGGCAGGGATAAGTACCTATAAATGTTTGAGTCCAATAGAGATCCATAAAAACAATGGCGGCAGTATACCAACAGTTGTTGAAGATCAACACCAGAAAAAGCGTATCACTAAAAGGCCGAGTAAGTTACGCGCATTCATCGGGAGGTTCTACCATATTTCAAAGAACGAATTTCTCCGAATAGGATTACTACGCTTAAAATATGGAACTTTTTTATAAATGTCATTTCGATCCCGACTCGTCGGGGGAGAAATCTTAAAAACGTTCGGTCTGAAGATTTCTCAGTCGCCCCGAGTATCAATGAAAGCTTTTCATTTCTCTTTCGGGACTTCTTCGAAATGACAATTTCATGATCCTGCAACACCCTTTTGAGTGAGAAGGATTGAGAATGAAGGTGTTGATGTACATGAGGAAATAACTGTACTATTATGTTCGTTCTATTCATCTCCGAGTCCACACCATTTCCCGAAGCATTCCTGTAAGCTCCTTTTTCACGCTACCATTTGTCCTGGGATCGGGACAGGCTTTCCAGATTTGGAATAACTCGACAATCCTCTTTCTTTCAGACGCATCGATCTTACCCCGCTGGAATTCATCCTGGATCCATTCTTCAAAGGTCCCAATCCATTTCTTGGAAGAACCCATGTCATCGGGCGTCCGGATGAGATGTTCCCTATCGATTTTGCCAAAATAAAGTCTGGGGGGATTTTTGCCCTCGATGACAATGGTCGTTTCCAGCAGGGGATCGATGGCCAGCATACCGAAACGGAGGGGATTTTGATCATCTTGTGCAACGAGTGCTTCGTGGACCGACACACCGACAATCTGACAAATAAAGAGACGGAAGTGATCTCCCACAGGACAAGACGATTGGATCTTTGCCTCCATGTTGATGGGACATTCGGCGATGCCATGGGGTTCGACCGCATTGGAGGGAAGGGGTTTCAATCCGGCCACATCCATCTCTTCAATCCCTGCGGGAAAAGGCAGTGCGGTCACCCAGATCCTTTCCATGAGGTTGGAGCCCGGATAACTGATCACGCATTCGGGCAATGTCTCTAGGTTGTGGAAAGCCTGACGGGCCGGAATATTGGGAATATCCACACTGCCCACCGAAAATGCATAATAATAATTAGACTGTTCAGGATTGGACAACGAATTCACACCCACACAGGTTCCCAGGGTCACAGGGGTAATATTATGATTGCCATGGGCGTCCAGAGTACACACCAGATAGGTGACCTGGGGTGGTTGTACCCATCGATAGTTGAATCCCGCATCGGAGGACATTAAATCAAAATACCGAGTATGCATGCAAACCTCATGACTTTCTGTATACCAAACTAAAAGATGAACCACAGAGATCACAGAGATTCAGATTTATTAATTATTTTATTATACTTTTCTCTGTGCCCTCTGTGGTTCTTCATTTCCTATCATCCTTCATCGAATCATGGACGAGTCTCTACGATCCGTTCAAATAGTGCACCAGCTCCTTATCTCAACCGGGCTTTGGCTGTCCTGCAAATTCCATCGCCCTGATTGACGATCCGATATTTTCCCATACAGGCCGGAATGATCACTGTTTCGGAAAAATGAAGAAGGAACCGGTTCTCCGGTCTTTGCTGTGACTGGAACAGGACCGAAGCGCCCTCCACCAGGGTATGAATATGAAACTGTCCTTTCGTATCGTCCTCGATTTCCCTCTTAAAATCCAGACGGAACACGACATGAAAGAACTCCTTTCGATCACCAATCAAATATTCCGCCCAGCCGTCGCCCGAACGTACCCGAGAGGATTCCTGCCTCAGATGTTCATCTACCCACCGACTTCTTCGAAACCATTTAATCACATTGAATGCGTGCCGAATGTGAATCGGCCGCATGACGCCGTTTAAATCGGGACGCAGATGATCGTAAATCTTAAAGGTATACCGATAGGTAGTGGCACTGATCTCCAGGACCACATTCCCTTCACCGGATCCATGAACCGTGCCCGGGGGAATGAGGAGCAGATCATGCTTCTTGACTGGGATACTGTTGACATATTCACGATAATCGAACGGAACGGACTGGCTATCCGCCAGATGGGCCGCTCGATGGAAGTCCTCTTTCTTAATATTCGATTGAAGTCCAAGATTCACCCGAGCACCGTCTTTGGCATCGACAATGTAGTACATTTCACCCTGATGATAGGTTTCATTAAAATATGTCTTGATATACGGCGTCGTGGGATGGACCTGTATCGAAAGATCACCCCCATCCATCGTGTCCAGGTAATCATACCGGATGGGAAATTCTCCCCTGAACCTGCGTTTCGGCACGTTCCCCATGATTCCTTCGTATTCCAAATGGAATAAAGTGGTCCACGGCAGTTCCACAACCACATCCCCAACAGCGATATTGAGACTCATCTCCTGAGCGATCATCTCAAAGCTCCAGGCACAGTTCACCCAGTCTTTAGGAAGATGACGGACTTTCTTCAGCCACTGCCCCCCCCAGGGGCCCGGCTCGTAAATGGGTTTCAATCGAAACGGTTGGGTTGCTAATGTCGAACAAACCGATCTAAGTGTCTTTCCTGAGATGCAAATAGGATGATTCGGACGATTACCGTCGACGTAACAATCGATGAGATGGAGGAATCGGTTGCGATGGGAATCATTGACCTGAAAATCAACATAGTAGAGTTTCTTGGGACTGATGCTCTGGGTTTTTCCGGACAATCCACTCCACTGTTTGTTCCTTTTAAGTACTTCCTGCCGGGTTAAATCGGCGTAGACCAGAATATCCCAACGGTATCGGCCCACACCAAGCGCTGCACCCGTTCCATAGAGTATGATGACTCCGGAGCGATCTCGTCCCTTCACGTTACGCCTTATCTTGATTTTAGATTGGAGAGCCGACAGTTTTTTTATATCGAAGAGACTCTTGAGCCCTTTTCGATAAACACGGCCGAAGACCGGATCGTCACCCAGATAGGAATCGAGGATATCAGATATTTGCTTCTCTGATTTCAAACAGGTCGCTATATCATAGAAATCCGCAGTGATTTCTGTTCTCCCGAGAGCCGTCTTTAATGATTCAATCCATCGTGCCCAGTCCGTACCCACATATCCGTCGAGGACGATGGTGCAGACCCGTTTTCGCTTTGTTTCAATGCGTTTCTCGATTTCCCGGACGAGATAAGCGGCTATTCCTTCCCAGGTGACGATAATCCGGGCCTCTGAATCAACAGGCGGGACCAGCCGGTTCAGGGCTTCCATACGTGACTCATAATCCCGTTCCTGGTTTTTTTTCTTTTTATTTAAAATTTTTTCACACCCCTATTTTTGACGATAAACACATGAGCATCGGACATGACTAATCTTTGCATATCCATATTAAGAAAAAATTTTAAATATGTCCCTTACTCCTCAACATTCGGGCATATCTTGCCAATTCATGGGGACGGATTAAGAACAAGACTCCGCTGTCTCCTCCATCTCTGGCATAGGTCATGGCCTTCTGCACATCTGTGAGACTCATCCCCTTGGAAGCCAATCCGAAATAGCACGGTACCATCCCCCAAAAGGGCGAATCCAATCCCATTAAAATCCATCCGGACCTCCGGGCTTTACTCATTTTCTCTTCCCATGAAATGAGGTCCTTCAGAGGATCGAATGTCCAGTGCTCGATTTGCTGATTCAGTGCCACAAATTGACCATCGGAGTAGACGATCTCCGGGAATTGCCCTTCATGCTTATAGGTGATGGCATAATCGAATCCTGCCCTCACGAGCACCTCAAACTGCGGCTCACCCGTCCCGTGTTTGTATTGTGGACATGCATCCTGGAAAGAGTAGTGCCCAATAGGAACATGAGATTTCCCTGCCCTGCTTTCGATAATTTCCATGGCCCTGTTCAGGGAATCGAGATAGGCTTCCGGACTGATATACCCTTTGGCTTCAGTGGCGACACCCAGTCCGGCACTGCAGAGCATGGGCTCGACCGAGGGCCAGACCCCCCCCATCTCTTTACTCAGATAAAGCTGCTCTACCTGTTCTTCGGCATATTCCCACCAGGAGGCCGGAAATGCCACGCCATCCATGAAGCCATCGATGGAATG
>CAZYTI010000021.1:0-15428 GCA_964650065.1 uncultured bacterium | reverse complement strand
AATAATGGGATCATCCTTGGAATTAATACCCATGATGATGCCGAACATTCCCTTTTCCACATTCACTGAACGAACTTTACCACCGATATTTCTCAGGTAGGCAATGTCGTCTCCGACAATCGTCTCACCGATCATCATTGAAGTGGACGTTTTTCCGCAGAGGGAGGGAAAAGCACCGGTGAAGTAAGTTTTCCTTCCCTGAGGACCGTGGATACCCATTAAAAACATGTGCTCACAGAGCCATCCTTCAGTGGACGCCTGGTTTATGGCCAGACGCATAGAGAGTTTCTTTAGACCCAATGTATTACCGCCATATTGCGTATTGGTACTGTAGACGATACTATCTTCAATGTCGATATAGACTCTTCGCTTATCGATGTTTTTGCTCACCATGTTCTCGTCCAACTCCCCGGCGCTATGAATCACACGGAAGAAGTTCGGTGTATTACCGGCCTGCTTAAAGGCCTCGTATCCCTGGCGATAGAGTAAATCGAGACTGTGGGCCACATAGGCCGAGTCGGTTAACTGACAACTGAGCACCGAGAATTCGGAGTTGGTGGGTCCGAGACAGAAAAAACGGACATAGAGTTCTTTCCCATCCATAATACCCTTCAGAATTTCTTGCACCTCCGCCAATCCATCGTCTTTGTCGATAGAATTGATGTTGGGCCCCAGATCGACTCCTTTTGGTAAAAGAAACTTGGTGTGTGCTTTATCCCGGGCCTGATCAAAATATCCATCGAAATGGACGGTATGGCCTTCAATGGCAAGCTTTGACTCCTCCTTGTTGTTGATGGCTGTCTCTCGAATATACTGCAGATCCTCCCGGGAATCGGTACAGACGAAGACCTTTTCAGGCGTGCAGAGTTCGATGTAATCGGCAACAAATTGATGGAGTTTTGCGTTGTCGATGGCCATGAGTTTCTCGTAATCATCGTTACTTAGCTTCCTTTTGAGATAATCACTGATGTTTTGATCCATCTTCATCTCCTATTGATTAAATAACAACTTAACAGATAATACAACATGTATATAATATAAATGACACTCAAAAATAAGTGCTAACAAGATACAAAATTACAGCATGTAAATCAACACATTAATAGCAAAATATCTTTAATTAAACAGCCTATCCAAAAGCGCTTTCACCAAACAGTACTCTTTAATTGAAGTTAGGAAATTGAAAAGAGTAATACCTTCGTAATCCTTAAACGAACCTGTGTAGATACCTTATTGAACTTCAAAAAACAGAATAATAAAAAGGTTGACATTTTCCTTTTCATCCGATATATTAGAAACCAAATTATAATTGGAAATCTATGAAATATTCATAATTATGCGTCCCATTGAAAATAGGATACTTTCGGAACTCAGTGATTCGTGCTGTCAAATCGCGCTTGCTGTTTCGAAGGTGATCCTCTTGTTTGCTTTTATCCGTTAAAATGAAATGATGAGGCTGATATGAAATCAGAGGACATCCTGAAAATTGTAGAGAACCACGATGACGGGCGAGGAGAACTCATCACGATTCTTCAAGACATTCAATCAAAGTTCGGCTACCTTCCTGAAGACGCGTTGAAAATCGTATCCGAAAAGACCGGTAGACCTCTCGTGGACGTATACGGCGTGGCCACATTTTATAAATCATTTTATTTGAAACCCAGAGGAAAGCATCTAATCTCTGTATGCCTTGGAACGGCCTGCCATGTCCGCGGCGCGCCAAGGATTGCCGAGGAATTTCAACAGCAACTTGGAATAAGCCCGGGGGAGACCACAGAAGATAAAGAATTCACCTTAGAAACAGTAAACTGCCTCGGAGCCTGTGCCCTGGGCCCCATCGTGGTTGTGGATGGACACTACTTCTCCAACGTAAATCAATCCCAGGTTGTAGAGATCATGGAGAAAACACGTGAGGGCCTCGATAGAGTTGATATAAAAACAGACCAGCGAATATTCCCGGTTGAAATAAACTGCCCTCGATGCAACCATAGCCTGATGGATCCACACAATCCCATCGATGGTCATCCATCCATCCGCTTAACCATTTCCTTTGGAAACAAACACGGTTCTATTCGATTATCCAGCCTGTACGGCAGTTCTACCATCGAATCGGATCATGATATCCCCATCGATACGATCATTCATAATTTTTGCCCTCACTGCCATGAAGAACTGAACTCACCTTTAAATTGTACGACCTGCGGTGCTCCAATGGTACCCATGGCTGTTCGTGGGGGGGCAATGGTACAAATCTGTTCTCGCCGTGGATGCAAGTCCCACATGCTGGACCTCAACGGCGTGAATTTCTGACATACGTTGAGCAGAGAATGAGTAATCATAATATTCAATCATACAACAGTAATAAAAGGAACGGATCACGCTCATGAAAAGATTGAACAACATAGAAAGCCTTCAGGAATTACGAGAACGTATTTTACGCGATTACGAATCAGGGATTCCTACTATTGTGATTCCGGCAGGGACTTGTGGCCAGGCCAGTGGGGCCAATGACTTAATTCGTATCACGAAGCGTGAACTGCTGAATCGGGGATTAACAGAGCAAGTTCGGCTGCGTATCACGGGTTGTGGTGGGTTCTGCGAAATGGAACCTTACGTGCTCATTGAACCCAGCCGAACCTTTTACCCCAATGTCAGCATACAAGATATAATACGCATTATCGACGCAGTTCTCAAGGGTGAGGTTCTGGAAGATTTACTTTTTGTCGACCCGGATACAAATAAACCCATCAAAAAGCAGGACGATATCCCTTTCTTTAAAAAACAGGTACGAACATTACTCAGTAGGAACGAAAAGATCGATCCTATCCGTATCTATAATTACATTGCTAACGGTGGTTATTCGGCCTTGGTTAAAGCCCTTACCAACCGGAGTCATAAATGGATCGTGAACGAAGTAAAGGCATCCGGCCTTCGAGGAAGAGGAGGTGGTGGATTCCCTACCGGTCTGAAATGGGAAATGCTGGCCAACCAACCCAATGGTCGGGGCAAGTTCCTTGTGTGCAATGCGGATGAGGGAGACCCTGGAGCATACATGGACAGAACTATACTGGAAGGCAACCCCCACAGCATTATTGAAGGTATGCTCATCGGTGCTTATGGTACGAATGCCACTGAAGGTGTCATCTATGTACGGCACGAATATCCCTTGGCCATTAAACATTTACTCATCGCCTTACGTCAGGCACAAGAACTCGGAATCTTGGGAGATAACATTTTAGGTACGGGATTCTCCTTCAACCTTAAACTGGCCAGAGGTGCAGGGGCCTTCGTGTGCGGCGAAGAAACCGCCTTGATTCGATCTATAGAAGGCAAAATGGGTGAGCCGCGTCAAAGACCGCCATATCCGGTACAAAAAGGGATTTATGGGAAGCCGACAGCCATCAACAACGTCGAAACCTGGGCCAACATTCCAATCATTATTTCAAAGGGTGCCAAAGCTTTTTCAAAAATAGGAACAAAGAACAATTCCGGCACAAAAATATTCAGTCTCGTCGGTAAGATCAAGAACACCGGTCTCGTCGAGGTGCCTATGGGCATCACCATCAAAGAAATTATCTATGATATCGGTGGGGGGACTGCTGACAAAGCCAAGATCAAAGCCGTCCAGACAGGGGGGCCATCCGGAGGTTGTATTCCTGCCGATATGTTCGATCTTCCCATCGATTACGATAGCTTGACTCATGCCGGTTCCATCATGGGATCCGGTGGTATGATCGTCATGGACGAGAATACCTGTATGGTGGATGTCGCCAAATACTTTGTGAATTTTTTAAAAGATGAATCCTGCGGCAAGTGTTTTACTTGCCGAAAGGGAACGCAGCGTATGCACGAAATCTTGGATGACATATCAAGAGGTCAAGGGTCCGCGGAACAATTGGACCTTCTTGACGAGCTCGCCCATGTTGTCAAAGATACGACGATGTGCGGCCTTGGCCAAACGGCTTCCAACCCTGTTCTTTCAACCATGAAATATTTTCGTGATGAATATTTGGAACATATTGAGGATCATCGATGCTGGGCAGGTGTGTGCAAGGAACTCGTGGGAGCACCTTGTCAGGCGACCTGTCCCCTGGGCACAGAAGCATGGCGATACGTGGCCCATATCGCTCGGGGCGAATACAAGGAAGCCTATTTTGCCATCCGCGAGGCAAATCCTTTTCCATCGGTTTGTGCCCGGGTCTGCCATCATCCTTGTGAGGACCGGTGCAGGGCAGGTACGGTCGGAGGTCAGGCCGTTGCTATCCGTGCATTAAAACGGTTTATTACGGACAGGATAGATCCCAGCACCTTTAAACCAGGTAAAATGGCTATTGCGAATAAAAACAGCCCTCGAATCGCCATCGTAGGATCGGGTCCTGCCGGTTTGACGGCCGCACACTACCTTTCTTTACGAGGTTACAAAGTCACCGTTTTTGAAGCAGAACAAAAACTCGGTGGCATGATGCTCAGTGCTATCCCTGCATACCGACTACCTAGAGAAGTCATCGAAAAAGAGATTCAATCCATTTTGGATGACAACATCACCACCCAACTCAATTCAGTATTAGGTAAAGACTTTACTATCGAAAGCCTCTATAAAGATGGATTCAAGGCGGTTTTTCTGGCACTGGGAGCTCACAAGAGCCGACTCCTGAACATAGAGGGGGAAGACGTTAAAGGCGTCTATCCATCCATTCAATACCTCAAATCTTTCAATCTTGAAAACAAGCAGAAGGCCGAGGGCCATGTAGGTGTGATTGGAGGCGGTAATTCGGCCGTCGATGCCGCCCGGGTTGCACTGCGACAAAAAGATGTGTCTAATGTCACAATTTTTTATCGACGGACCCAAGAGGAAATGCCTGCTTTCGCGGAAGAAATCGAAGCCGCTATTCAAGAAGGCGTGAAACTCGAAACCCTTGTGTCTCCAACAAAAATCAATTCTAAAAACGGTCGGTTGACCGGTATCTGCCTCATCCGAAATAAACTTGGGGCTATCGATGATAGCGGACGGAGAAGACCCGTTCCCGTAAAGGGGAGTGAATTTAATGTAGATTTGGACTCCTTGATCGTTGCCATCAGTGAGGGTTCCGATGTGGATTGCGTTGCCGTTGCCAGTGCCATGCAGATTGAGACGACCCGCTGGGAAACAATCAAGGTGGAAATGAAAACGCTTTGTACAAACCAGCCGGGTGTGTTTGCCGGTGGAGATGTAGTGAGAGGTCCTAACACGGTTGTGGATGCCATTGCCGACGGGAAGCGAGCTGCAATTATGATCGATCGGCACTTGAAAGGAGAAGATCTAAAAAAACCTGTTGATATTCCCATGCCTGAGATTTATATCGAACCCGCCGTTTTTGACGGAGAAGAAATCGCTTCCGCGAAACGTGTGGTAACCCCCAGGGCATCGGTGGAATGGCGGAAGCGGGGTTTTGCCGAAGTGGAGATGGCATTAACGGTAGAAGAAGCCTCCCGCGAAGCGTGCAGATGTCTGCGATGTGATATTGAATTCACTCAGCCGGAAGAAAAAAGCCCCCAAAAAGCAGGAGGAGGAAAAACAGCATGATTTCATTAACCATAAATGGTCTTCCCGTTTCAGTCGAAAAAGGATCCACCCTACTGGAAGCCGCAACTTTTTTCGGTTTTCCAATTCCTACTTTGTGCCATATGGAAGGTCTGACACCTTACGGTGCATGCCGGATGTGTGTCGTCGAGATCGGCGAAGGAGAAAGATCAAAACTGGTCTCCTCTTGCACCTATCTGGCGGAAGAGGGTCTCAAGGTACGGACGACATCGGTTCGGGTTCTTCGAGCACGTAAAATGGTTTTGGAACTTCTCCTGGCCTCGTGCCCCCAATCAAAGACAATCCAGGATCTGGCCTCCAAACACGATGTACGGCAGCAGCGTTTCAAACAGGAATACGAAGATTGCATCCTGTGCGGGCGATGTGTCCGGATGTGTAAGGAACAGATGGTTGCCGAGGCTATCGGTTTTCGCGGTCGGGGTGAAAACCGCAGTATTGGCACGCCTTTCGATATTAAATCAGATGTCTGCCGGTTATGCGGGGGCTGTATCTACGTCTGTCCGGCCTGTGAGCTGCGATGCACGTACACCGAACCCGAAAAAGCCATCTGCGGTGGATGTGCCAATTTGAGCCCACCGTGTGTTGAAAAAGAACAGTTTGAAGATATGATGTGCTACATGGATCCCTGTGTGGCCTGTGAAATCGTCAAGAGTTAGGAAATTTTTCAGAATATAATAGAATATTAGAAAGGAGTAGGAACCCATGGTAAGATCATTCTCGAGAATCAATTCATCTGCCGCTACCCTTACTAAAAACAGGACCGAAGATTCCGTCACCCCAGCTTCCGGAATGTGCGTGACCTGTGTAGATGGGTGCATCGGTATGTGCGAAATCGGCAAATCTGCCTATCGGGGGCACGAAGTCATCTACCCTCAACCCTTCGGAGTGATTACCACTGCATCCGAAAAAGTCTATCCAGTGGATTATTCACATTTTAATATCATGGGTACTGCGGTAGGCGCCCATGGCATCGAAGCAGACAGTGACAAAGCGATCTTTCCCAACGCCAATTTGGATGTTGCCTTCGGACATGATAATGGTATCAAATTCCGCTATCCCTGGATCATCCCCGGTATCGGATCCACCAATATAGCCAAGAACAACTGGGAAGGTTTAGCCATAGGATCGGCCCTGGCTGGTACCGGTCTTACCATCGGGGAAAACGTGGTAGGTATGGATCCGGAATCCGTGATTAAAAACGGTAAAGTAGTTGACACTGTGGACTTGAAGCGTAGAATTAAACTTTTCATGGACAACATGCGGGACGGGTATGGCGCCATTATCGTCCAGGCCAACGTCGAGGACACCCGACTCGGGGTACAGGAATATGCCATCAGGGAACTGGGTGGCCAGATCGTGGAACTGAAATGGGGCCAGGGTGCCAAGGACATCGGTGGGGAAGTTAAAATTAGAGATCTAAAGAAAGCACAGTTGCTGTACAAACGGGGATATGTGGTGCTTCCCGATCCCACAGATCCCGATATTATCAAGGCATTTGAGCATGGGGCCTTCAAGGAATTCGAACGTCATTCTCGGGTTGGAATGGTCACTGAAGAATCATTTGCGAAAAGGGTTGAAGAACTTCGCAAAGCTGGTGCCAAGTATATCTTCCTGAAGA
The DNA here is from genome assembly GCA_964650065.1 of uncultured bacterium. Taxonomy (GTDB): domain Bacteria; phylum Zhuqueibacterota; class QNDG01; order QNDG01; family DSAB01; genus CAZYTI01. The sequence continues at coordinate 8,229 of CAZYTI010000021.1, read as the reverse complement.
CAGGTGCATATCGTCCTGCCGATCTCGCAAGAGCAGTTTTGTTTGCTTCCAGATACAAACTCGATCTACTGACAGTCGATGGTGCAGGTGGGGGAACGGGCATGAGTCCCTGGAGAATGATGAATGAATGGGGTGTTCCCCCGGTAGAGCTGCATTCGCTTCTGTATCAGTACACGAAACGATTCGCCGATAAAGGTGACTTCGTACCTGCCTTGGCCGTGGCCGGCGGATTCACTTTTGAGGATCAGATATACAAAGGATTAGCATTAGGAGCTCCGTTCGTCAAACTCGTAGGAATGGCTCGCAGTCCCATCGCCGCCGCCATGGTCGGTAAAACCATTGGTCGTGCTATTGATGAAAATCAACTTCCTGTCTACATAGAGCGGTTCGGCACAACCATGGAAGAGATTTTTGTTACGGCCAGTGTTCTGCGCAAGGAGTTGGGTGATAAAGAATTTAAAAGAATTCCCGCCGGTGCAATTGGGCTCTACACATATTACGAACGCCTGGGCCAAGGTCTGCGTCAGCTCATGGCGGGCAATCGTAAATTTGCACTTGACTTACTATCACGAGACGACATCGCAGCCTTGACTCATGAAGCGGCTGACATCAGTGGTATTCGATATATAATGGATGTGGATAAAGAAGAAGTAGACAATATTTTCAAAGGTTAATTATCCCAGCCAGGCATGAAAATGATGACTTTTACACATCAATAACGTTTCCGGAAAGTCATATTATTATAATAAAAAATCTATCGAAACTTCCACCTTAAACGAATATAAGAATCCCGTATCTGAAGAGATCGGTTCCTCTTTAGATACGGGATTCTTCATTAACCGGACAATAACTCTTGAACATCCGAGGCTTAAGCCATTCTTTCGCTTCCAAGGCTCAGGGCGTACTCTTTAATAATTTTCTTTCCCAGTACATGCCTGTTGAATATTTCCCTGATCTTTTGTTCTGTAAGATCCACATATTTGATAGGGGGACTCCCCCTCAATTCGACTGTGGCCATAGGCTCACGACTACAAAGCCCCGCACAACCAGAATTCGTCACAATAACATCCTTAGTATCATGCTTCTCTATCTCATCTAAAAGAGCACTCATTATTTCCCTGGCACCAGATGCAATACCGCAAGTCCCCATGTGTATCGTTACCTTAGCTATTCCTGACCCTTCCCGCAGGATTGTCATCTTTCTGGTCTTCTCTTTTATTTTAGCCAAATCTTCAATTCGTATTTTAGACATTATTGCTCCTTTCAATGACTTTCGATTCAACGATTTATAAATTGTAACACTCGATAATTTAATATAATCTCAAATTTAACGTGTTAACATGGATGTGCGAACGGTCAAAAAGCCGATGGCTTTAATAAGTTCGGCATTCATCAGAACACGTAAGATCGACCCATTCGTTTCCTCGGGTATATCGATAACACGAACAATGGATGACAAGGAGCCAAACTCCGGCAGTAGTTCAGAAAGACTATTTCTCGATTCCAGAAGGAACCTTTCATTGAAAATAATATCCGCCTCATCGGGATAAAGAGGTAAATATCGAATAGAGGATTCAACAAGATCCTGAAAAAAATGGGTTCCAAAAGAAAGGTCCGGAACATAATTGCCTTTTTTACGAGCAATCTCCACCAGCATGGCAGAATTATTGATATCTGAATAAGTCACATTTACACCTAATTTTATGTCACCACGGCTTCCCCATCTCCCCGGTCCCATTAAAATGAATTGACGCTTTGGTAAAACCTTGTTAATCTTACCTACAATCCGTCCAATGTTTTTCAATAATTCCAGGTCTGATATCTGACCGTATGCTTCCGGATCAACATAGACGATATGTGTGATATCCGGAATAGATCCATTGGAAACATACCGATTTGCAGAAAAAACAATTTTATCTTCTGGTATATTTTTCGGAATCGGAGAGGCCGAATTCTCTCTCGAATAACTCTGCGGACGGCATTGCAAAAGGTATAAATGTTGACCATCATGGGCGAATTCGATGTCCACGGGTGTACCAATCTTTTCCTGAAGAAGCCTCAAAATGGCCACTATTTGTTTAATCAGGGGTGTTCGTGTGATCACACCTTCGAAAGTCACAACCAAATCAGCATCCTCAAAATTTACATTTAAAGAAGAAGTGGGACTCTGAAAAAGGTCATCTTTATACACTGAAACAATGTCATGAATATTGGGTATCTTATTTCCGAATTTCCTGAATAATTCCTTGATTTCAACTGTCTCAAATGTGTTATTTTCTAAATTGATGACATCAATTTTCTTGGGAGCGTATCGATAAATTTCATCCTGAGTAATATTCACCCTGAGTTTAGGTCTGCCAGGTGCTATTAATACGGGATAATCATCCGTGAGTCGATCGACAGCCCGTGTCCCCAAGCCTGGAACGATACGAATGAGGCCGTCCTCCCGGTTGATACGGGCAGACCACCGAAACTCATTATTGCTGAAAGCAACACCCGCAAAATTTGGAATAAAATAATTTCCGATTTTGTTCCCCACGACTTCCTGAATTAATATTCCCATCTCCTCATGAAAATCCAGCAATCCCCGTTCAGCACGATATTCTATAGGATCTGGAGCAAACGTCGAAGCATATACTTCTGAGATGGCATCCATCAAGGCCTCTAAACGGGCCTCCTTACTCCCCTGATTGGCTAAAAACAGACTCTTGTATTTTCCAGAGAACACGGCCCCCACGCGGTCTTCAAGAAGGCTTGAACTTCGAACAATAATGGGATGCTCTCCAAAATCCTCAATGGCTATGGACAATCCTTTAATGATTTCTGGAGGAAAATTGGAGTTTTTAAATATTTGAACGATATTGGGATACTCAACCCGTATCTCATCCAGCTCCTTGTATTTCTGCTCAAAGATATCATCCAGATTGTTGCAATGCAGGAAACTCATTAATCCATCTGAGGTGACGTACCAAGTTTTAGCAAAATTAATATCCTTCAAGTACTTGGAAGACTCTACATTTTTTTGAATGATTTCGCTCGCCAGGAAGAGACCCGAACTCTTACCGCCCAATTTGCCCCGACTTTCTGTAGGGTAAATCACACGATGAACGAGCTCATAATAATCCTTGACATCAATATAATTTTTAGCAACATTAATAAATTTAAGATCATCGGAAAGAAATCGTCGTACCAAAGAAACACACAATCCTTTTTCCAGAGACTTTGAAAATACAGAATCCGTGGATTCCATGTAGTAGTATCGTGTGATCGCATTGATGATGTCCGGCAGGGAAGAATTGTGATTCTCAATAGCTCTGATTAGAAAACGTGACTTATCCTCCTGTATCCATTTCTGGATGAAATATACGATTTGATCTTCACTCAAATTCTCAGCAGCTATTTGAAAAATATCACTGCTCATATTCAGAATGTATGACCAGGTCTGTTTCTGACTCGGGCGGTTTATGTCATCAATGATATCTTCACTTCCTTTTCTCTTATCCGTGCTGAATTTTTGTAAATGAACTTTCGCATTTTCAATACCAATCCAACAGAGATAATTGAGCATTTTCCGAGAAATGTATACGAATAGCTTTCTATCCGATCTCAGAATGGTATCGAGGATGGCTCGCCATTTTCCTGTTCTGACGTGGGACAGGTCTTTTTTTACGGTTTCCCATTTTCTAAATACGGTCTTGAGTTCTTTATGGAGGATCGTATGACCGATGCGATCCGCAATCGTATTAATTAATTTTGTCTCTTCTTTGAGGAAATATCCCCCTTCAATTTGAGGAACTTTCGTTTTATACGATACGGTTACCTGGCCCACCTTCTTATCCTGTACGACAATGTCGGCACTCAGCGAATAGGATGTTTCGACATAACCGGATGATTGAAACTCTTGATCGTCATAACGTATTCTCGCTTGAGAGATATCCGGATATTGCCATCCGGTCGGAAGAATATCGATGACTCCCCTTAATAGCTGTTCCAAAGGTTTATCCGTATCAGCAAGCATCTCTTCTACATTGTACAGACAGTTAAGCTCTTTGGCCCTTTCTTGAAGATCCTTGAGCAATTGATCGATTTGTCTGTTTTGCTCATTCATCCTTGAATTTACCTCAAATATAAATTCAGACAAGTTTAATCACAAAAATATAACCTTTAATTCCTTTGAATGCAAGATGAAAGTGGTTCCAAATGTGTATAACGCAAAAGAGCGAGGTCGGTAATACCTCGCTCTTCCGGTTTACATAACGATATTTTAATCAGAATTTAAACCCATCCTCGATTCCGACATGCCTGAGCCACACGGTCGATAGAAATCACATAAGCGGCATCACGCATGTAGATATTTTTCTTCTTCGCTATTTCATGTACCGCATGAAAGGCATTCGTCATTTTGGTGTCGAGTTTCTGCAGAACTTCTTCTTTTTCCCAGAAGTAATTCATGTTACACTGTACCTGCTCGAAGTAGCTGCACGTAACACCTCCTGCATTGGCCAGGAAATCCGGAATCATAAATAGACCCCGATCATGGATCACTTTATCCGCTTCGATGGATGTCGGTCCGTTGGCACCCTCCGCAATGATTTTAACATTCATACCGATTTTATTGACTGTATCGGCATTGACTTGATTCTCCAATGCCGACGGCATCAAGATGTCCACATCCTGCTCAATCCAGGCATCCCCATCGAGAATCTCGTAATCCATCTTTTTGGCCTTTTCTTTATCGATACCTCCGAACTTATCCGTGATAGGCCATAACTCATTCAAATCGAGGCCCGAATCCTTTTTAAACGTATAGGCTTTTTGATCGCCCTGATCCCAATACGACGCTGCGATTACCTTCCCACCTAATTGGTGGTACAGTTCGATGGCATATTGGGATACATTGCCAAATCCCTGACAACTGGCGGTCGTATCTTCCGGTTTTATACCCATATCCTTCAGCGCTTCACGGACCGTATAGATAACACCGTACCCCGTCGCTTCCGTTCTTCCCAGGGATCCGCCCGATCCGACCGGCTTCCCGGTAATCACACCGGGATATCTACCACCATGGAGGGATTCATATTCATCCATCATCCAGAGCATGTGCTGCGCATTGGTCATGACATCGGGCGCTGGAACATCCTGCACGGGACCGATCGCCCCTGAGAGTTGGCGGACCCAACCCCTGCAGAGCAATTCCTGTTCACGCATACTCAAATTATGAGGATCACAAATCACGCCGCCTTTGCCGCCACCCAGGGGTATATCCACAACGGCACATTTCCATGTCATCCACATGGCCAGGGCACGTACGGTATCAATGGTTTCATGTGGATGAAAACGGATACCGCCTTTACAAGGTCCCCTTCCGTCGTTATGCTGTACCCTGAATCCTCTGAAGACATTGACCTGACCATCATCCATACGAACCGGAATGTTAAAATGATATTCCCGCATGGTATTTCCAAGAAGTCCCTTGGTTCCGTTGTCCAATCCAAGCATTTCGGCGACTTTATTGAATTGCGATTGAGCCGTCCTATAAGGGTTGTATGCTTCTTCACACATAATTTTTCCTCCAGTATCATACGGTCAGTTCTAAAATAAAGTGGTTTCTCGGTGTAATAATTTAGAACAGATTCTCAGAAAATCAAGTTATTTTAATAAAATTAAAAATCTAAAAACTTTCTGCCTCGTCAATGAGCATGATAGGAATATCATCTTTTATGTTGTATTTCAAACGACATGCGTTGCAGATCAATTTATTATTGTCCTTATCATACTCTAAATCCCCCTTGCACTTGGGACAGGCCAGGATATCCAATAATTCTTTATTCAGCATCTTATCCTCCTTATTCAAATAGCAATGTAATATTATTCTTTAAAAAATCCCATATTACCGTATTTTTCAATCCGCAATGGGACCAGCTGATCCGGGGCGACACGCTCCGTTTCCTTCAAATGGAAAAGGATTCGTTCTTTCACAATCCTGGCTGCCTCATCAATATTTCGATGCGCCCCGCCTATCGGCTCGGGAATGACTTCATCGATTACTTTTAATTCGATGAGATCGGGTGCTGTGAGTTTTAACGCCTCAGCCGCAAGGGTTGCTTTGGCACTATCACGCCTGAGTATGGCAGCGCATCCTTCCGGTGAAATCACTGAATTCCAACCATTTTCCTGCATCAACACACGATCCCCGACCCCAATACCTAAGGCACCCCCCGATGCCCCTTCACCAATAATAACGATCAGTATCGGAACCGACAGGTGAGACATTTCGAAAAGGTTCCGGGCAATGGCTTCTCCCTGCCCCCGCTCTTCTGCACCCAATCCGGGATAAGCACCCATGGTGTCGACAAAAACCACGATTGGCCGATGGAATTTAGCTGCCATTTTCATCAATCGAATGGCCTTTCGATAACCTTCCGGATTCATCATGCCAAAATTCCGGTGGAGTTTTTGCTTCATGGTTCGTCCCTTTTGCTGCCCCATCACCATCACGGGTCGCCCATCCAATTTTGCCAGGCCGCCTACCAATGCCGGATCGTCTGCAAACAATCGATCGCCGTGAAGCTCCACAAAGTCTGTAAAAATTCTTTCAATATAATCAAGGGTATAGGGCCTATCTGGATGCCGAGCCAATTGAACCCTTTGCCACCGGCTCAGATTCGAATAAATCTCAACCATGAGTTTTTGCAGCCGAGTCTCCAGCCGACGGATCTCGTCAGTAAGTTCAACATTCTCCGCAACAGTATAGGCCTTCATTTCCGCAATTTTTCTTTCCAATTCAACGACCGGTCTTTCAAATTCCAAAACGAATTCAGCCATCCTGAATCTCCAAAGTTATCTTTTCATCTCATCTTAAACGTGGAACAGGGTTCTCCAAATGATTTCCAAATCCATAAAAATCGAGTAATTTCGAAGATAATAGAGAGTGTATAACTCCTTTTCTTCTTCCTTCAACGCCTTGGCCCTGTTGACCTGTACCAATCCGGTGAGCCCGGGTTTGTAACCTATGGCATGAGAAGAGCCCCCGAAAGGAACGATTTCCGTGCCGACCAAACTCATCCGCCCCCGGAGGACTTCCCAAAACAGAGGTGCATGACGTAACCAGCCCGACAACATCTCATCCTTTTTCACCGGTTGCCATACCATCATCGATTGCCCGATGCCATCAGAAATCGAAATCTTACGCAAGTCAAGGGACGGATGACAGAGGATATAAAACAACAGAGGAATACTCAAAGGTAACAACAAAATCCCAATGCATAAATCAATGCTCCTTTTGAAGAAGCGATTCGGCTCAGAAAATATTTTATAATCAAGATCCACCAGTGGAATATCGACTAACGACTCTATGGATGTACGTCCTGTAACCAAGTCCAAATCTCTCGGCATCATTTTAAAGTCGAGATGCCGATACCGCTCGCTGGCCACAACGCTGAGAATCCGGTGGGAGTCTATGGCTTCCGGTGAAAAAATGACTTCCTGAATACGATGCACAGAAGCAATCCGCTCGAGATCCTTCAATGTTCCCAAAACGGGAATCTGGCCGTTTTTTGAAAAATGAAGATCCTTATCATCAAATCCCAAAACGCCGACCAGCTCGTATCCCGCTTGAATATGACTCTTTAAGTTGGTCAGGAATCGGGGTCCTGTCAAATCGGTACCCACGATGAGAGCACGACGTCGGATAAAATTTTTACCAATCTTTCCCAAGAGGGGAATCTTATGAATTCCCGATATCCATCGAAGTATGACTCGCCACCCGGTCAGAAAGACACAATCCAGGGCTCCCGCCATTAAAATTACTTGCCTGGAAAATGCATACATGGGAAAGAAAAATGTAAATGACGTATTAAGAATGAGACCGACGAATACACCAGTCACCACTTTGGAAGATGTATATATGCGTCTTCTGTAAAGCCCCATCATATAGAGACAACCCATCCATACCACGGTATAAATCACATTCACGATTCGATAGCGGGGCCAATAATCCAACGCACCAAACCGGATGAGTATCGCCATCACCAATCCCAGTTGAAGAAACATGACATCCACGAGGAGAACGATCCACCGACTGAATAATCGCGAGAGAAAAGAAAATAGCTCCCATACCCAAATCCCCAATATGATGAACCACTGGGGCAAAAAGGCCCATCCCTTCTTGAAATGTTTTTTCACAAACAGATGCATCGCATGAAAAAATATTCGAAAGTTATCGAAGGG
>CAZYTI010000020.1:269-15757 GCA_964650065.1 uncultured bacterium | reverse complement strand
CTCAATAGGAATGTCAATGTAACGATAACAGGTGTTACCAAAAATTTAAAAAAGACTTCGAGTATCCGGTTCGAATTCCTTGTCTCGTTGGAAACGGCTCAGTCGCTATCTCAGGGATTGGAGGACTGGTCGTCCAATAAGCATGCTGCATTCGTACTTCTACCCCGAGATTTTGAAAAAACGGATTTGGATGAAAAATTACTGTCATTTGTTCAAAGATACATCCCCAATGCTACGGAATCGGTTCAACGGGCCTACTTTTTTCCACTCGTCGATTTGCGACTCAAAGGGCTGGATATCCAGTCTATTGTAAACAGTTCTCATCCTGCAGCGGTCTATATCATCTTTTTTTTCGGCGTCTTGTTGTTAGCCGTTGTGAGCATCAATTTTATCAATCTGTCGATTGCGCGATATATGTACCGGACCAAAGAGGTGGGCATACGAAAAGTCGTGGGAGCCAGCCGGCCTCAACTAATCAAGCAATTTCTGGGAGAGTCCCTGTTACTGTCTTTTATCGCCTTACCGCTATCTATCATGCTCTATGAATTAATACATCCTATGCTTGCAGCCGCAACCGGAACTCCGGGACCTATGGTGAATTATTCCAATAATGTGACCAACTCGATTCTCAATTACCCTTTCTTGATCAAGTATCTCGTCATTGCCGCCCTATTGACAGGTTTGTTTTCCGGGCTCTATCCTGCATTATTTATTTCAAGATTTCGGCCCGTTCAAATTTTAAAAGGACTGATCAAGAAAACGAAAAAAACTGGCCGTGGCAGAAAAATCATGATTGTATTTCAATTCTCACTGTCGATTATCTTAATCGTCGTTGCAGGAATATTGAAGACCCAGACAAAAGAACTGGTCAGAGCCGATCTGGGATGGAACCGGGACCGTGTAGCCACGATTCAAGTCACTGACCAGAAGCGTTCGGACCTTGAGACCTTGAAAACGGAAATTGCCCGCCACCCGGATGTCCTGCACGTTACGGCTTCGGGACAGTTACCCATTCTCTGGTCGTCCAGCAAACCTGCCAGACTATTGGAGATGAGCGAGGAAGAAGCCATATCGATGGATGCATACGGGGTTGACTATGATTTCATCGAAACCCTCGAAATCGAGGTCAAGCAGGGGAGAGCATTTTCAAGAAATTACGGAGATAAAAAAGGATTCATTCTCAATGAGACGGCGGTGAGTAAATTTAAATGGGACAATCCCATTGGTCAACCGTTGGTGGTCGGTGAGCAGACTGGAACCGTGGTTGGTGTTGTTGGCGATTTTTTGTTTGAGGATATCGGATTTGAGATGCCTCCGGCAATCCTCTATTTGGAGCAGGACAATTTGAATTGCATACTGGTTAAATATGCTTCCACATCCGATGACAAAAGCATCAAAATGATGTTGGAGGAAAAGTGGGAAACATTGATGCCGGATCTTCCGTTTCAATATTATACTCTGGAGGACTATTTTTATTTTGGATTTGGACTCATGGAGAAGCTTGCGGATTTTTTCAATGCCGTTGGTATTGTGGCCGTGTTTTTCTCCTGCCTTGGCCTTCTAGGAATGGCTTCTTATGTGGTGGAGCGCAGAACCAAGGAGATCGGTATCCGGAAAGTATTGGGTGCGTCCTTTAAGAGTGTTGTCTGGAGTCTCATCCGAGAATTCATGGTTCTTGTGGCCATTGCAAACTGCATTGCCTTTCCGCTCCTCTATCTGGGGTGGAGAAAGGTTTTACAGACCGGAATACTTTTTATGACAAATATTCATGTGGGTACTTATCTTTTCGCGGCATTGGTTTCAATTCTTATGGCCATTCTTGCAGTCACTTCTCAAACATTGAAGGCGGCCCGTGCGAATCCAGTCGATTCGCTCCGCTATGAGTAAAAAAATGAGGTTTATTATCAATGTGAATTGTTTGAAACTTCAAATCCTGCTTTGCATTCTTGGCCTCCGAGCATGTATCTGTCCTGCTCAATTAACGGTTCACGGAATCGTACGGGATATGGAAACGGGAAAACCTCTGTCCTACACGAACATACAGATAGAAGGGACCTATCAGGGGACCATTACGAATGATGATGGCAATTATACATTAAAGATTAGAAAATTGCCGGCTACCCTGATCTATCGCTTTATCGGATATGAATCGCAGCGTGTGTCGATCACGGAAAATTCACCAGCTGAACAAAATGTCTTGCTCAAACCCACAGTCATCGAACTCCCCACCATCGTTGTGACCAGCGATGATCCGGCTGTGGGCATCATGTCGCGAGTCATCGAGAATAAAAAGAAATGGCGTTCTCAATTAAAATCCTACAAAGCCGAAGCCTATACGCGGGTCGGTCTAGAAAATGATACGAGTATCGTTTCCATTGCTGAATCTACTTCGGATATTCACTGGCATCATGATAAGGGCATTCGTGAAGTCGTTCGGTCCAGGAGGGAGACATCCAATATCACGTCTGATATGAATTTCGCTTTTGCTGGTACTGTACCTAATCTGTACGACGATGATATTAGTTTTGATCATCAATTCATTGGTCCAACCCATCCCAAAGCGCATAAATATTATCGTTTCAAACTCATCGGTGAAAGAAGTCTGGACGATAAGGCAATAGTCGATATTGAAATAACTCCGAAGAATAAACTGCAACCCACATTTGTGGGGCGGCTCTCGGTAATACTCGAAGAATATGCAATGATTGAAATAGATGTGAAGACCCATGAAGGATTGGACTTTCCTCCTCCCATTGAGGAACTACATTATCATTTCAAGCAACAATACTCCAATTTCGGTAAAGAATTTTGGCTGCCGGTGGATTGTCGTATTGGCGCGACTGTAAAGATTGGTTTGCCGGGATTGCAATTTCCCAACATCACATTTAATCAGGTTTCCAGGTTGACGGATTATGAGGTCAATGTTCAACTTCCCGATTCCCTATATGAAAAGAAAACCGTTTTCCAGGTCGATTCGATGGCGATCAAACAGGATACACTATTAGCCGATGAGACTCAGCGCATCCCCATGACCCAACGGGAATCGGAGGCCTATGCAAATATCGATAGTACCATGAGCCTACAGAAGGCCTTTCGTCCCACGGGTTTTCTTGCCCGTATCATCAATGCCAGGATCGATGTACAGGAACGGGAAGAACAGAGGCAGGTATCGGGGAATTCAAAAAAATGGTTGTCCGGGATCGGACCTTCCTTTCGATTCAATCGTGTTGATGGCTTTCACTGGGGACTAAAATACGAACGTGACATCAACAAGCATGTTACATTTGGGTTTCATGGTGCGTATAAAACGGGTTTGAAACGCTGGGCCTATGGAGGTTCGCTCAAGAGTCGTTTTGGTAAAAAACGGAAACTATTCTTCAATCTCGCTTATACCAATGACACTCAGATGCATGTTCCATCCAGGAATTATCTACCATTGTTCTCGACCGTTCGCAGTGTTTTCGGGCTGAGTGATTATTTTAATTATCATTGGAATAAATCTGTGAGAAGCGAAGCAGAACTCTCCTTCTCCAGGTTACCCGTTCGAATTTCACTGGGTCTGAATTATGAAGAGCATACGTCAGTGGAAAAAACCACAGACTGGAGCCTTGTAAATAAAGAACGTGTCCAGAGGCCGAATCCTATGGTGGATGAGGGAAAACTACGAAGCATCGAAGCCCGCATTGTCCTGGGAGACGAATTTATCCCATGGGGACCCACGGGCCAGAACCGTCTGGAAATACGTGCTGAACACAGCAGTCCTGATTTTTTCAATAGTGATTTCTCTTTTACCCGTTACGAACTGATCTGGAGTGGTCATATCACGACCTTCCTTTCGAGACGGTTGTTGCCCAATTGCCTGGATTTTCAGGTTGTCGCTGGTGCCGCCGATGGCAGGCTACCTGTTCAGAGATTCTATGGGATGGATGTTCATTGGGGTGTGTTGACACCTTTTGGTGCATTCAAAACCTTGAGCCAACGACCAATCGGTGATCGTTATGTGGGTATATTCTGGGAACACCATTTCCGCACCGTACCCTTTGAGATCCTGGGATTAGAGTGGCTCGCGAAAAGGGGGGTGGGGATTTTAATCCATGGAGCTTCAGGTAAGACCTGGTTTTCGGAGGAGATTCATGGATCGCAGCTCTATGATTTTCATTCTTTAGACGAGTGGCACCACGAAATTGGATTTTCCTTAAATGGTGTCTTTAACTTCTTCCGTCTCGATGTGACGAAACGACTCAGGAAACCAGACTGGTTTATCGGACTCAGTATAGCGCGCCTGTTTTGATATTTGCAATCCTACCGTCTTTTAGGTGGTCTCCACCTGCGAGGTGGAGACCACCTATATTATTTTAATTTTCCTTCTATTTAAATAAAACATTAAACATTTATCGATATATTTAAATTATTCAGTGATTTATTTAAAATAATATATGTAGTATTTAAAATTTTTTATGATCTATTTAAAAAAATCATTGATTTATTTAAAACTTTTCTTTATTTTTACCGTATATCAAATTGTAATCCAACCATGTCAATAGGAAACCATTATGGCCATTGAAGTCACGCTTGATTTGGTGATGGTGCAGAAGAAGATGTCCCTGACCGAACTGTCAGAGAGAATTGGCATTTCGATCACTAACACCTCTTTGCTGAAGACGGGTAAACTGAAAGGAATAAAATTCAGCACCCTTTCCGCCATCTGCAGGGAATTGGATTGCCAACCCGGTGATATTCTCCAGTACATACCGGAGTATATTTGATGATACCGGGAATGGGAAACCCTGTCTTTGAATATTTTTAATCAGTCAACTGTTCATTAGATGAAAATAGGAAAAAGGAGGAACCATGAGTATCAAATTTCTTGATCCATTGGCACGAGCCTGGGGTCGGATGAAAAAAGCACTTTTTCATCCCTTTGATGTCAGCAAGTGGTTGGTCGTCGGATTTACGGCGTTTTTAGCCGGATTAATGGACTGGCATAGAGGAGGAGATGGTAACAGCGCCCGGGGCAAAGGACATTGGGATTGGGAAGATTTTTTTGACTTCCCTGAACGCGCCTGGGAGTGGCTTCTGGACAATCCGGGATGGTTTACCTTGATTGTTCTGGGCGTTGTGCTTCTCATTCTTTTCATCATCCTGTTGACCTGGCTCAGCTCCCGGGGCAAGTTCATGTTTTTGGACAATGTCGTTCATGACAGAGCGCAGGTTGTTAAACCATGGAATGAGTACAAGCGAGAAGGAAACTCCCTTTTTCTATGGCGCTTCTGTTTTGGCTTTATATGTTTTTTACTGTTCATATCCTTTTTCGTTTTTTGTTTCTTCACATTATATCACCTGCATGAAAGCTATGCCGCGCGTCAGACGACCATTTTAGCCATTGTGGGTATGGTTTTACTGGGACTGACTCTGATTATTATCACCGGATACATCAACACCTTCTTAAAAGATTTTGTGGTTCCCATAATGTACAGACACAACATGAAGACTTTCCAGGCATGGAGCCGTTTTTTACCTATCTTATCGCGCCATTTTCTATACTTTCTCTTTTGGGGTATACTCAATTTCTTTCTCCACATTCTGGCCGTGATCTGCGTTGTCGTCCTGGGCCTGTTTACATGCTGTATCGGTATCATTTTAGTGATTATTCCCTATATAGGAACCGTCGTTACATTGCCCCTTTCCTATACATTCCGGGCGTTCAGCGTGGAATTCCTGGAACAGTTTGGTTCTGATTTTGAACTTTTTCCCAAGACAGAGGATGCATGATTCGAGTCGATCTGAACAATGATTTATCGTCGAGACAGATGATTAATAGGGGTGTCTGGGCAGCTGGTCTGTTGTTGATTATGACGTTTTCACTTTTTGTGGATCCGGAGAGAGTCACTTTCTTCTCCTGTTTTTTCCGGGATATGACCGGATACAGTTGCCCTACTTGCGGTTTAAGTCATTCGTTTTATGCGATGTCCCATTTACATCTTATAGAATCATTTCGGTTTCATTGGATGGGACCTGTCCTTCATCTGTCCATGTTCATTCTATTCCTAAAATTTATATTTGAGATAACGATGAAGAGAAAATTAACCTTCAGGTTGAATGCCATCATGGTTAAAATCAATCTATTGTGCCTCTCGTGCATCTGGATAGGATATTGTGTGTTTCGATTTATCAGTGAGGTAAAAAAATGAATAAAACCGTTGAGAGGAAACATCAATTACACGCCATGCCCACTGCATGGAAAAAACGTTCAAACATACTTATAGTCGTATTTCTTTCATTATTTGGAATTTCTATTTTTCTCTTTTTTAGTCCGATGGTTCTTTTTGGATTACCCTTTTCCGGATGGGGAATACTCGGGCATTTCAGGACGCTGATTTCCTTTGCTTTTCCAACGCCATTTGGCGCTATGCTGATTTTAAAAGTCATCCTGGGGATTATTTGAATCGATATACATTCCCTTGTATGAAAAAGGATGATAATTAAGAGAAAGCCGGTAATCAAAAATTTCGTATCGAACTCATACCCGATGCCGACCATAATCTGATTCTTTGTGAAACGGGCAGCATGAAAGAGAGAAGGAAAAGAAGTGCCAGGGATTGGCAGAGATATGCGCCCGAGTACTTCACCATCATGGAGGAATGGCTCGGTCAGTTATTCAATGAATAGGAGAAGAAATGCCATACAATTTGATACTGAAGAGATGTTTAGCGATCACACTATCCGTTATTTTTACAACAGTTAGCCTTTACAGCCAGGAAAATCAATCCGAGGTTTCAGATTCCGTGAATCCTTTCCCCTCTATTATACCGGAGCGTGTCGGAATTAAATCTGATAAACTAGCCCGGTTTACGGATCAAATTCAGAAATGGCTGGATGAAGATGAGATTGTGGGTGCAGTTGTCATGGTCATTAAGTCTCGCCAGACCATCCTGCACGAAGCCTTTGGGTGGAAAGACCGGCAAAGAAAGATACCCATGGCAAAGCATACGATCTGCCGCATGCGCTCCATGACCAAGCCTTATGTTGGAACTTCAATTCTCATGTTGGCTGAACTGAACAGGCTCTCTCTATCGGATAGAGTGTCAAAATATCTTCCATCTTACAGGAATGAAAAATGTGAATCCATTACGATTCAACAGCTTTTAACGCATACGGGTGGATTTGAGCAGCCCGGATATCCTTTTGGACCCCGATTCTATAAAAATCTGGATTCCCTGGTTGTGAAAATTGGTGCCTTGGGACCAAGGTGGGAACCGGGCGAACGGTATAACTACAGTGATGCAGGATCGTCTACCCTTGCCTACCTCGTGACTATCATTTCGGGTAGGCCAGTAGAAAGCTTTATTCAGGAAAACATCTTAGACAAACTGGGTATGTCGGATACATTTTGCAATCTCGGTGAGGAGGATCCACGTCGTCCCCAGGTGAGTTGTACTTACTCCGGCGGCAAAGGCAAATGGCGTAAATACTGGGATAACTCGAGTCCTCAGGTGGTGCCTTATTTTCGGGGCAGTGGGGGGATGTATTCCACAACGACCGACTATGCCCGATTCTTGGCCATGTGGATGGATAAGGGCAGGACAGCCACACAAAAGTTTCTTACAGACGAAACTGTCGAGCAGGCTCTGAAACCGGCTGCTTTGAGTAAAAACGGTGATTGGGGGTATGGATATCAATGGGAGATCATCAGGGAGACTCCGCTGGTTTTCGGCCATGGGGGATCGGATGGCACCATGGCCCTCGCTATTCCTGAGGACGATTTGATTTTTCTCTATTTCACACAATCCAGGGGAAATACGACACGCAGGCAAATGCGTTCCCTGTTCTTTGAAGTGTTTTATTAAATCATATGGGAGAAAGACAATGATAAGATACCGACAATCTCAAATGATTATTGATAAAGAGGGTAAGATGCGTCAGTACCTAAGAAGTCTTGTATGCCATTTATTTACAATTCTGATTGTTTCAATTCCCATGGGGACGGATCCCATATTACCAATGGTATCCATGCCATTCGGAATGCGCGGTCTGAATTGGGAATGGATGTTCGCTACCTGGCATCAGAATCGGACGTTCAGCGCTTTGGATTGAGAGGTGACGAAGACTGGCTCCTGGTCCACGAAGCACCGCCCATGGAAATGCCCAAATATCTGGATCTCCATGCAGGGGCCTTTGAGACCGGTATGGTTGCTGCCTATTTCCCCGATCTGGTGAACGATGAGATCGCCAGAAAACTCGAGCCTACCCAACTCACCATGCAGAGCATCGGTAAGTGGGTGCAGGATGTGCGGGGAACCACACCATTGGGGTACGTGGGCGATCCGGCAGGCTATGACGCCAAGGAAGCCAGGGTTTTCTGGGATGCCACGTGCAAAATGGCTGCCGATGCCATTGAGGAGTTTGTTAAAAAGAAATAAATAGGCCTATTTAGACTATAGGGATGAATCGATTTTCATAGCTATACTAAGAGGAGGTTTTAAAGTGGATTATCAAATGTTTTGGTATCTGGCTATTTTCTCAGTTCTCTTAAATGTGGTGATAAGCATAATTGTCATCCGTGAGCTGCAAAAGAGGGATGTAAAAATCAATTTTTTTCTATTGCGATTGCTTATTCCCAAATACGTGCACCAGTACAAAAAAATGACACTGGATGAGACGGGCAGTGTGGGTCGATTATTTTATTGGTGGGTGGGAACGATTAATTTAACCTGGATTTTATTTGTCATTGGTCTCGTATTTAGAGCATAGAATTTGATTGAACGACCCGAACATGTATAAGGAATAAAATAAAATGAGGAATATCATGAGATAGATGAAAATCTAAGGGAACAATATTACTTCGATGATGAAGAATGGAATATCTTGGGTCTTCGATTTTATAGGTCGGGTAGGCTACGAGAAGCACTTGGATATTTTCGGCTGATTCCACACAACAAAGATGCCCTTGAGATGATGAAAAAGTTAGAGAAAGAGATAAGATAGGTTAGTAAATGGTTATATTCAATCTATTTTTATATTTGACAATTCTATTTGTCGGCTGTAATTTAATTTCATCGATACTCATATTAAACGAGTTAAAAAGGCGGGATATCAAAATCAATTATTGGCTTTTAAGATTTCTGATGCCAAAATATGCCCGTCAGTATAAAGACATCATGTTGGAAGCAACCGGCCAGGTGGGAGCAGTGTACACTTTCTGGCTTGTCACTATCTATCTTATACTCATATCTTTTGCGATCGTTATTTTAATCAGGTTCAATATCTTTTAGGAATATTGGATTTTTCATAAAGGAACTAGTGTTCCGAAAATGACGAGGAAATTGATGAACAGGATAACAAATCTTCCTATCGCGTTTACCATGATCATTTTACTAACAACAGGATGTACCTCTGAAGATAAACCTGCCCAAGATATCGGTAATACTCTCTCCGGATCGAATAATCCAACCGATGAATTTGCTCAGACAATCACGCTAAAAGAATTGAAAGCACATGTCTACGACCTGGCATCCGATAAGATGGAGGGACGTTTTTCCACCACCGAAGGAGCGAAAAGAGCAGCTGAATATATTGCAGAACACCTACATGGACTTGGTCTCATGGGTCTACCCAATGAAAAGGAGGCGTATATTCAAAAATTCCGGATGCAGAAGAAGAAACTCATGGAGTGCTATCTGCAAAACGAAAATGGCAAGGTTGAGAATTGGAGGGATTTTGGAGAGCGGTTCTGTCATTTTTCCGGTGAAAAGGACGCCGACCTGATTTTTGTGGGATATGGCCGCGAATCGGACTTTCAGGGTATCGATGTGGACGGCAAGTTGACTGCCTTTTTCATCGGAGGGCCCGAATCCCCTGATTTGATTGGTGATAGAGAAAGTGTGAAAGCCGAGACCGCCGCGGAACGGGGTGCCATCGGCCATCTATTCATATTTCGAGATGAAGCGGCGAGGAAGAACTACAGTCTTTACGAAAAAGCCTTCTATGGAGATAAACGATATTACCTCTTCAAGGACTCTCAGGCGGCGCTTAACGCGGATAGAAGCATGGCCATTTTTCCATCGGCCATGGCTGAGCTTTTCGGTATCAGCACAGAAGCGCTTCTATCGGTTATGGATGATTTGAACGGCGGGCGAAATGTTTCCGGTATGTTCAAAACCAGGGTACATATGAAAACATCCTACGAGGTCTATGAGACATTGAATGGGGGAAATGTCCTGGGGATCATGGAAGGCACGGACAGAAAAGATGAATGGATCATCCTCACGGCCCATTATGACCATTTGGGTAAACATAAAGGTGATATTTATAATGGGGCGGATGATAATGCCACGGGTATGGCTGCCGTTCTGGAAATTGCCGAAGCGTTTACCAGGGCTGCCCAAGAAGGACATGGCCCGCGACGGAGTCTCCTCTTTTTATTTCCGGATGCAGAGGAGATCGGTGCCAACGGTTCTTTACACTATGTCGAGAATCCTGTAGCTCCTCTGACCAATACAGTTGTAGATATAAACATTGACGCTATCGGCCGGGAGGATGCCGATCGTCCCGACTTGAAAGACTTCATCTATGTTTATTGTTCACGTAACGGTAAAGCAGACCTCAATGAGGTAAGAGCAGAATCAGAGAAGCATTTTAATGACAAAATCCGGATCGAGGTTCGAGAAATCGCCCCTGGCTCAGACAACGCGATCTTTGAAAGACAAGGAGTCCCTGTCATTGCCTATACGACCGGACGCAGCAAGGATTACCATAAACTGTCGGATACGGTCAAGAAGATACATTATGATAATTTAACCGTGATTACTCAAATGATCTTTACCACAGTCTGGGAAATCGCCAACCGGGAAGATGCAATCCAGAGGATGATTCCCCAACAGCAGTGAGGGATCAGTGGTTTTTCGAATGGGCTCAATAATATTTGATAAATAAGACAGGAATGATACGAATAAAAGGGATTCTGATGCAATTTAAGTTGAGGAGATTTGGGAGATGAACGACAACCGATATGCGCTGGCAGGATGGTTGGTGTTTGTAAAAATGGCCGTTCAGTTTGTGATGTTCATGTTGATGATATTCTTATTGGCCACGGGCAATAGAACCCTTGGTTTACTGGTCATTCGAGGCATGATTTTGGTTTTTGTGAGTTTCGTCGTTGTCTATATCCTGTATACTCTGCGTCGACTGCTTCACGAGCGGTACGATTTCCACAAGGCCGATATCATCATCCCGGTCATTGCCTGGTTCGGTGTGTTTGCTACCGTGCTCGGGCAAGTTATGGAATTGATCGTGATTATGAATCCGGATTTGAAATTATTGATCTTGTTTGAAGTCCTGTTAGGTATTATCCCCATGGGTATTCTGCTGGTCATATTTGGTTCGCTTCTGCTTAAGTTACCGGAAGCACAGAATACACTGTTGCGACCTTATACGTACACCACTCTTGTCTCGGGAGTTGTTCTGCTGTCTCTTCTCCTGGCGCCCTTCGTCATCATCGTGACAGCGATATCTGATATACTGCTGGGCCTGTTATTTCTAAGCCCGCCACCGGAAGTGGAATTTATATGATTATTCTACTTTCTTGTGTCTCACATCGAATATAATGATGATTCATGTGTTTATAAGTTTGTGACGATGGAAAGTAGCCTTAACTTGAGGAGGTATGAACAATGTATAAAAAGCGATCGTTTTTGATGACAATTGGAGTCTTCTTCATCATTGTGATCATGACCATCTTATCCGGCTGTGCTGCAAAGAAGAGTCTGTGGGGAGATCCCAAATCCGGTTTGATTCTGACATACAGAATGGGGGAGAATCAAAAGCTCAAGTATGAACAAACGGCTGAAATCTTACAGAATTTGGAGATGATGGGGCAGGTCATGGAGGTTGAGGTCAATAAGATGATGAGGTTCTCCATGGAATCCAAAGGAGAAGAGGGGATGAAACTGCGGCTCGGAGTGACTATTGACACCATGGCCATGGAAGTATTCAGTCCTCAGGCTGATATCACTGTTGATATGAGTCCGGTCATGGGAAAAAGCTTCGACATGATTCTCTCTTCTCTGGGTCAAGAATTGGATTTGTCCGGTGCCGAATCCATTCAGTATGATCTGCCCTCAGAAGGCAAACGGGATGTGGTGTCGGACTTCAAAACGTTTTTTCCCAATTTGGCTGGCCGGCCCTTGAAGATCGGAGATACCTGGACGAGCCAGGATACGCTTATACAGAAAGCGAACCGGGGGGCGTTAAACATCATTTTCAATTCTGTGAACGAAATAACCGGATTTGAGACGTTGAACGGGTTGGAGTGTGTTAAGATCGTATCCAAATTTACCGGTACTTTAGACGGTCAAGGGGAACAGCAGGGTATGGACCTCAATACTGAGGGGGATACCGAAGGGACGGATACCTGGTATTTTGCCTATAAGAAGGGTATCTTCGTGCAGCTGGTATCGGAGGGCATGTCCGAGGGTACCATAACTGTGAGTGGTCCGCAGAACATGAGCATACCCATGACCATGGAAACCAAATTTACGACAAAATTGATTCAATGATGTAACACCCCTCGTCCCGACCTGGCATAGTAAAAAGATTATTGAGAATCGGGACACTCCCCTCAAGGGGAGACTGCACCCCGCCCCGTGTCTGACTATTATATTTTTTAATTGAGAACACGGGACACCCCTCTCAAGAGGGGATCACCCCCTCGTCCCGATTCTTGCATAATAAAAAGATTATTGAGTATCGGGACTTCGTTCAGAATGACAAGTTTTAAAGAACTTAATAATTTTATTTCAGTGGAAGAATCGGTATTATCTATCCTATTGCGCTCGATCTAATATTTTCTCAATGGAATTGAATAAACTATTGGCAATAAATTCCTGATTCTTTTCAACCGTTAGAAATTTTTCTCCCTGTGCGTTAGAAAGGTACATCGTCTCTACGAGGAGTGCTCCCATTCGGGCTGTATTTCGCCGGATGACGGCGAATCCTCTCCTTCTAATGAAACCCCGTCCATTTTTTAAATCGTTTTGCAGCTCATCCCGTATTATCCGGGCGGGGCCCAGACTCCGGTTGCTGGTATAATAAATTTCTGATTGATTGACCTGTTTGTTGGGTGCGTAATTGGCATGAATCGACAGGAACAGATCAGAATCCCAAAAGTTGGATAACCGTCTTCGAGCAAATAAAGATACATATGTATCTTTATCCCGTGTGAGAAATATTTCGACATCCTTTCGCCGACTCAAATAACGTTTCAAATAAAGGGCAATGCCCAGAGTGATATCCTTCTCATTAGTTCCTTTCGGCCCAATGGCACCCGTATTGTCTCCGCCATGGCCCGGATCGATGACCACAATGAATTTGTTATCCAGGTAACGGTTAAAATGTATTTGAAAATGGGGTGGGTCCTGAATATAGGCAATTTCAGGATCATCTTCAATAAAGAGAAGGTGAAGGTGATTCGTGTTTTCTTGGAATCGAGACGATGATATTCTATCTTTGAAATGGCGCCATAATCGTAATTTCTTTCAGATTCGAATCGGATGTGACTGTCATGGATATCCAGAAAATATTGATTTTCCGAGAGCTTGCCGAATTCATAGACAGGATTTATTGTGACGGATTCGGGGATCAGATGGATGTTTACTGTATTTCTGCCATACCGTGTATGATTAATGACGTTCTTTGGGGGAACCTCAGTGAGGAGGTATTTAGTGATTAAAATTCCAAGGACAAAAACCAAGAATACGATGTACGGCGGACGCAAATATTTCTTTCGGAGAATGTAGAACTTGCTGCGTTTGATGATTCGGTCGGTCGGATGTAGAGGGATATCCATTTTTTTAGAAAATCCATTTAATCATTGATATCGTGTTCATTATTTCATACGTACTAATCAGGATTGGAATTCGTGTAATTATACAAAATGGATTTTCCAAAAATAAATTCAACAAAAGTGAAGAAATGTTGAAACATTTATGTTCACTTTTCGTGTACATATATATCCTAAAAAAGAGGTAAATATTATGAGATTGTTATCAAGAAAAGAAGAGATGATCCTCCTGGCCATATGGAAATTGCAGGAAAATGCCTATGGTGTGACCATTCGGGAATACATTGAACATATGAGCGGTCAAAAATGGCTCTTTGGGGCCATCTACAGTCCATTGGGAAGATTGGTGGATTGGGGATACGTCGAATCATACGAGAGCGAACCCCTACCTGAGCGTGGAGGCAGGCGGAAGACATTATATCGCTTAACTGCATTCGGTAAAAATGAGTTACTTAGAGTCAAGGAGTTGAATACGGCCATGTGGCTGGATGTTCCACCTTTGACAGAGAGTTTATAACCTCATGTTTTTAAGAAACTATAAACTTTTTTGCATCCGCCGGTGGATTCTCAAGCGAATGTTCAGAAGTTGCATTCGCGAAGCAGCGTTGAAGGATTTTGAAGACCAGTTTGAATTCGTTGTTGAGAACAGGGGTAAGTTCATCGCTTTTTTATGGTATTGGTTTCAAATCCTCGGTTTGATTTCATCTTTTGTTCATGGCTCAATTTATTGGAGGTTTACCATGCTCAGGAATTACTTGTTCATTGCTTCAAGAAATCTGATGAAAAACAAAGTCTATTCCTTTATAAATATAACGGGCCTTGCGGTTGGTCTGGCGGCTTTTGTTTTAATCGCCTTGTATGTTCAATATGAGTTGAGTTATGACAAGTATCATGAAAACGCCGACCATATGTACAGAGTCGTAAGAGAAGGTCGCACATTTACTCCGGCTCCTTTAGGTCCGGCATTGAAAGAAAATTTCCCCGAAGTTGTTGCGGTTACACGAATTATTCAGAGTAAAAACATGTTGATCTCTCACAAGCAAAACCATTTTCTTGAAGGAGAATTCTACTGGGCAGGACCTGAAACGTTTAAAATTTTCACCATTCCTTTTATAATGGGCGATCCTGAGACATCTGTAAATAATCCTTTCTCAATCGTATTGTCCCAGAGGGCAGCAAAGAAATATTTTGGCAATGAAGATCCGATGGGTAAAGTTTTAACAGTAAATAATCGTACGAATTTTAATGTCACAGGAGTTTTTTCCGACATGCCTGCCAATTCTCATTTTGTGATGGATTTTGTCGTACCCTATGACACTTACTTTCAAGTATCAAACAACGATATTAACAATTGGGGAAGTAATTTTTCGTATACTTACTTTTTATTGCAGGAGGGAACCAATCCTGATGGATTTGAAAATAAAATTCA
The DNA here is from genome assembly GCA_964650065.1 of uncultured bacterium. Taxonomy (GTDB): domain Bacteria; phylum Zhuqueibacterota; class QNDG01; order QNDG01; family DSAB01; genus CAZYTI01. The sequence continues at coordinate 491 of CAZYTI010000020.1, read as the reverse complement.
TCCGGTCATAGAGCGGCCTTTGTTTGAACGGGCCGGTTTCAAAAAACCTTACCCAAAAATGTATTCGATTCAGCCCATTGCTGAAATTCATCTCCATTCCCATCGAATGCAGGAAATAGGAGTGAATAATGACATAAAATATATCCTCCTTTTTTCAGCGATAGCGTTTCTGATTCTCTTTATCGCCTGCATAAACTACATGAATCTGGCAACTGCGCGTTC
>CAZYTI010000020.1:0-259 GCA_964650065.1 uncultured bacterium | reverse complement strand
AGGAATGCGGAAAGTGGTAGGCGCTCAGAGGAAACAATTGATTGTCCAATTTTTGAGTGAATCGGTAGCCATGACCTTTCTTGCGTTGTTTCTTTCTCTAATTATTATCCTCATGGCATTACCGGTTTTTAACAGCCTGGTGGAAAGGCAGCTCAGTATCAATCCTGTCACCAATCCACAATTCTTTGTAGGACTGATATTCATCGTGTTTATTGTGGGGCTATTTGCCGGCAGCTATCCGGCAATGCGTGTATCCAAG
>CAZYTI010000019.1:0-15761 GCA_964650065.1 uncultured bacterium | reverse complement strand
ATATAGTCCGGAATTCCCGATTGATCGAAATCGTCCGTTGAAACCGCATTGTAGCCCACTGTCGAATAATGAATTTTAAAGAATCCACCGGGCGTGACATAGCTATCCGGAAGGTTGGGCCGGTAGAACGCAGATTGCAGGATTGCCTGTTGCTCGGGAGTCAACGATTCCCAACGGCTGCGAATGTTTGCGAGGAGACCCGTGGCCGATTTTAAGGGAAGGGTCCGCAGGTCCCGGTAAGCCTCGGGCAACTGGTCGGGGGCAAATGACCTCAACGCCCTGGTGTAGAGGGCCTGGGTTTCGGTCATGAAGCCCTGGGTCACATCGGCCTGTATTTTTTGATGGAAGGTTTGGGAGATGGCGGTTTGGGTGGTCAGGATTAATGTTATGTAAAAAATACTAAATTTCATTTATTGTCCTATATTTATTGTCTTGTTTCTTTTTACCACGAATGGGCACGAATTTACACGAAAGACTAAAAATCACATTTTTACTATGCTGTTTAATTTAGTAAAAAAATTCGAAAAGACAAAATTCAAAGGTGGTTCCTGGTATAGCTAATCAGAAGTATGTCCATTTTTCTTTATCGGTAAAACCGAAGGAATCGTCACCAACACCTTCACCCCGACCTTCTCACGCCAGAGGCGTATCTACGACCCTCAACAGACTGTTGCATAATGTAACTTTTGGGCTAAAGCCCGGAATATTATTATAATTCCCTGATCTCCACTCTAAAGAGCGGAGTTAGTCAAGTATAATAATAACAAATGACTAACTCCGCCATTTATGGCGGAGAGAATCGATCATCTTAAGATCATTTGGCACTTTAGTGCCTAAATTTATTATTTTTGTGTCGATTCGTGTCCATTCGTGGCAAAAGAATTATTTCTTCTTAAAAATGAGCGTTAAAGGCACCCCTTCGAACCCAAAATTATCCCGGATGTTGTTTTCAATGAACCGTTTATAACTCTCCTTGATGAGATGTGGATGATTGGAGAAGAAGGCGATCCGGGGTGGGTCCACGCCGACCTGGGATCCGTAGAGAATGCGTATCCGTTTACCCTGTACTGCCGGGGGCTGATATCGACGGCCCAGCTCCTTGAGGAGTCGGTTCAGGTCCGGTGAGGAAATCCGTTTCTTTCGCTCGTCGGAGATTCGCCAGGCCATTTCCAGGATCTTCCTCACGCGGAGGTTGATCTTGCATGAAATCATCACGGTGGGTACGAAGGTCATGCCCCGCATGCGCCTTTCCATTTTTTCGTTCATTTGACGAATCCGTTCCTCATCGCCTTTGAGCAGGTCCCACTTATTGATGACGAGTAACACACCCTTTTTGGCCTCGGTGACTTCCTGCAGCACACGCATGTCCTGCTGGGTCAACCCTTCATTGCCATCGGCGAAGACACAGGCCACGTCACATCTTTCGACGGTTCGATGGGATCTCAAGACACTGTAATATTCCACATTTTCGCTTACCCGGCTTCGCTTTCTTATGCCGGCCGTATCGATGAGCAGCAATTCCCGTTTGTTGAAGCGGATCCGCACGTCCACCGCATCCCGGGTCGTTCCGGGGATTTCTGTGACCAGAAGTCTCTCTTCTCCAAGAATGACGTTGATGAAGGTCGATTTCCCTACATTTGGCCTTCCCACCACGGCTAACTTGATGACATCATCCTGGGCAGGGGTTTCCCCTTCCCGGGGTTGGCCCAGCATCTCGACAATCAGGGAGAGCAGATCCCCGATGTTTCGTCCCGTCATTGCCGAAATGGTCACAGGTTCGCCAAGGCCCAATCGAATGAATTCTGCTGCATCGGGTTCCCGTTTGGCACCATCTACTTTGTTCACGGCCAGAACCCACGATTTTCCACGCTTCCTCAGAATTTTTGCCACATCCCCATCGACATCGGTGATCCCGGTCGTGACATCTGCCAGGAAGAGGACCACATCGGCCTCGTCGATGGCAAGACGGACCTGCCGGGTGACTCCGGATTCGATGACATCTTTGGTTCTGGGTATGTATCCCCCGGTATCTACCAGAGTGAATGGAATGCCCTCCCACTGGGTATCGGCGGTCTTACGGTCCCGGGTGATCCCCGGCATATCATCGACGATGGCCTCTTTCCTCTGTATGATCCGGTTGAACAGGGTGGATTTTCCCACGTTGGGGCGTCCAACAATGGAGACAACGGGCTTTCTCATCGGCAGCTCCAGAGATCGTTAAAGTCAGGGGTAATCCGAATCCTGCATCCGAGTCGCTCGGACAGATCGTTCGGCGTTCGATTATCCAAAAACAGACCGTCGGTGTTCAGACAATTGGTGGGTAGGAGAAGGGTCGTATCGGGGCCCAATTTCTGAAATGAATCGATGATGTCCTGACCCGTCAGGAGACCGGAGACGGTCACGGAATCTCCATAAAAATGATTGACCACCATCTTCAATTCAATATGAAGATTTTCAATCCTGTTGAGTCCGGGAAGAATGTGTTCCTGTATGACGGGACCCGCCAGGGTGCCTGTGACGATGATTGCATGTTCAGGTTTGCCAAGTTTTTTCGGAAAATGGTTTGAGGCTTCATGAAATTCCCGGAGGAAAAGCCGGATCATGCCCACACCGTTCTCGATCTGCCAGAAATCCCCGTAGTGGTCAAATGGGGGTAAGGGGATTTCTCCCAACAAGTAGAATTCATCGGAGATATAAACGAAGGGATCGCCCAATGCTTTCTTGTACTTTTTCTGTAAGTTCTGTGCCATGCGGACGACCGTCTCCGCCGTACCGGCATTGAATCCCGATATTTCCGGAAGCAGTTGCCGATGGCAGGTTAAACCCACCGGGACAATGGCCAAGGACCGAAGTTGGGGAAAGAGGAGGGAGAGGGTTTCCAGACTTTCTATTAATACATCCCCATCGTTTATTCCGGGACATAGGACGATCTGACCGTGGATTTGGATCCCGTTTTGGACGAGAAATTGAATTTTTTCCATGAGATGATCGTCCCGGTCCAGACCCAACAGGGTCTTGCGAATCGAGGCTGCCGTGGCATGGATGGATACATAGAGGGGTGAGAGCCTTTGCTCTACGATGCGGTTTAGATCGCGTTGGCGCACATGCGTGAGGGTCACATAGTTTCCATGGAGGAAAGAGAGCCGGTAATCTTCATCCTTGAAATAGAGACTCGGACGGAGGCCTTCAGGATTTTGATCCACGAAACAGAAGATGCAGCGGTTGCCGCATGCGCGATATCGCATGGTCTCAAAGTCGAGTCCCAGGATCCCGTCTTCATTTATAAAATGGATGTGTAATGATTCACCGTTTTTGGAGAAAGTGCAATCCAGGGCCTCATCCGCAGAATAAAACTGATAATCGATGACATCGTTGATGGCATGACCGTTGATTTCCACCAATCGGTCCCCGGGTGAAATGCCCATGCGTTCCCCCGGGCTCTCCTTTTCAATATTCTTAATTTTCAGAGCCATGCTTTCCTGCCATGATTTCCTTCCATTTTTGGCGTCGTTTCCATTCGACCAGAAGGAATTTGATTAAAGCGGCCGTGGGTACTCCGATGATCAATCCCCAGAAACCCAGGAATCGGGAAAAAACGAGTATCGAAAATATAACGGCGATGGGGTGGAGCCCCACACGTTCTCCCACGATCTTGGGGGAGATAATATAGGCTTCGGCTGCCTGAACGATAAGAAATATCCCGCCGATTTTAAGCATGGAGATCAAAGGGGTGGGTGTGAAAAGACCGGTGAGCAGAGCGATTCCCAGGCTGATATAGAGTCCGAGGTAGGGGATGATGTTTAACAAGCCCGTTAAAAAGCCTATCAAGATGGCGAAGGGAAGGTTGAATAGGGCCAGGCCCAAACCGGTAAAGAAACCCACAATGGTACACACAGTGAGTTGTCCCCGGAGATATCCGCCTAATATCCTGTTCAGCCGCCATAAATAGAAAGTCCAAGCATTTCTGTGCCTTCGGGGGACAAAATCCATGACTGCTTCACGAATAGGATCAAAGTCTTTCATGAAATAGAAGGTGAGTATAGGAATGAGGATGATATAGAGAACCTGTCCCAACAGGGCCCCAATGCCGGTAATCCCTTTCAGGAGATTGGATAGGATCTGCTCGGCTGTAGATGGGAATTTTTCCAGAAAATTTTGACGCAACTTCTCGGCGTCGATTTTGAAATATTCCTGGATTTTGGGAAGATTTTCCTGTATGGAGGCATAAATTTTTGGAGCTGTATCATAAATGCGGTTGATGAGGTCCCGGATTTCTTCCACCAGATTGGGAATGAGGATCATGGCCACAAGAACCAGGAGCATTAAAGTCAGGAACAGGAGAAAAAAGACGGCCAACCCGCGGCGAATGCCCCGCTTTTCAATCCAATCGGCCAGGGGATCGAACAAGTAGGCAAGGGTAAAAGAAATGAAAAACGGAATTATGGCGCCCTGAATCTTCACAAAAAACCAGATGATAAGAATTAGCATGACACCCAGAGCCAACCTACGGGCGATGGGGTATGCTTTCAATCCCATCAGGAGAAACAGAAGGAATCCACCCACCAGGATCGGTGAAAGGATGAGCTGGGTGGACCAAAGGAAAGCCGTCAGCAGGACGAATACTGAGATGACGGCGAGAAGTTTTTGATTTTCATTTGTCAATATGTTTGGCCTTTTTCCCAAGTGCCTAAAGTGAGCTAAAGTGCCTAAAATGCACTAAAGTTACAAAGCAAAGAAAAACGCTATCGTACATTCTAACTTTAGGCACTCAAGATCCTTCGCTCCGCTCAGGACAAGCTTTAGGCACTTAAGACACTCGACGTGCTCTATAAAAAAGAGGAAGGCGTCATGAACCCACCCTCCTCCATCGCAAACCATTCGCGGGGACTCATTTCAGCCTGACAAAGTCCCCTGCCTTGAATCCACTCCCCATTTTTATGATCGCCTGAGCGGCTTTACCACCGCTCACGATACTCGTGACTTCGATGGTCCCTATTTTCGTGTCCACACTTCCCAGGGAGAGGCCCGTATCCGGATCGATGAGGTCTTCTCCTTTAGAGTAGATGGCAAAGCTGTCGCCTACCTTCACGCCGGCATCGGATCCCGGCTTGATGAAGATGGTCTCGCCTCTTACCAAGAGAACTTTTCCCTCCCACGGGAGCTGCGTCATCTGGGTTTCGATGAGTCCGACGATGGCATCTACGGCTTCCCGGGTGGCTTTACCCACCAGGGAGTTGTCGAAATCATTCTTGTTGTTAAAACCGAATTGCGGTGTGCTGATGGAGAGTCCGCCTTTGGACTGTTCCTTACGCACGTTCTCTGCAGCCAGGATCTCTCCTGTCGTCGTATTCACAAATCGAACGTCTACGGCAACCGTGGCTTTCTGTTGTTTTATCCCGATTCCGATCCCCTTAATCCGGCCGCCGGTCCCTCCTTTGGCCTGGCCGAATTCAGTTACAGCACCTACGACAGCCAGTTCAACCCCCAACAGTTTCCCCACCTGGGCGGCACTCTGGGCCGTTACCAACCCTGCCTGTCCGAGTCTCTGCTCCTCTATCATTTTGGCAATTTCCTGACGCTCGACGACGATATAGTTCCCCGATTTGACCAGGGTCGTTGTCAACATATCGGCCATGCCGTCTCCCGGTGGTTTTCCATCCCACCACCGCCACCCATGACTGGACTTATCCTCAAATGTGAAAACGGCGATACGTTTCTTCAGTTGGGGATAAACGTTGGTGGATATGAAAAGCGATCCCAGTATAATGCCTATGAACCAAACTTTAATCTTCATAATAAGATCACCATCCTTTCCCGGAGAAATAAGAGTTATTTATATTTCAGGTTCAAGGTTCAGAGTTCAAGGTTCAGAGTTGAGAGTTCAAGGTTCAGAGTTGTTAATTATATGCTCTTCATATTGTTGAGATAATAGCGCAAAAATCGAATAGATGCTGTATTGGACTTTGAATCAAATCCTTCTAAAATAATTATCCAATCTTCACTATTTCAATCCCTGAACCGGGAACTTTGGAACTTTGAACCTTTGAACCTTTGAACCTTGAACCTTGAACCTGTATTTTTAATATATTTATATACTTCGTGCCTTGTGGCTATGCTTTTTTCAGGTACTTATCCTTCACTTAATTCAATGGTCACACTGTTTTGACTCATGCCCACGACTTTGACTTTGATACCCTCCACATCCTTATCAGAAAGACTCTGAGCCAAATCGTCGGCACTCCCTGTCATGAGGATTTCCAACGTGGCGAAACTCCCATTGAATTCCCTCTGGGTGATTGATGAGATCCCACGGACATAGTATTTCAGTGCGGACTTGAATTTATTCAATTGAGAAAAACCGGAAATCCCCCTCAGCTTCAGGGTGATGGTGGTTCCTGAGGAGACATCGGCCGACCAGCGATCCAAAATTTTCCCCATGATGTCTTCAGACAATTGAGCACAGGCTTTTTGAATCGCCTTGGTTCCACCGAACACATCATCGATGTGGGGAAATGCGCCCTGAGCCGAACCGGTGGCAATGATGTCGCCTGTATCGGTTCGAATGGCCCGGACATTTAAAGTGGCCTGTTGAGATCGCTGTTTTGTACCATAGGCTTCAAAAACCGTGGCTTTTGCTAAAGCTTTCCCGGTAACAATTACTTCGGCTCCGACGGTCCGTCCCAAAGCGGCGGCTTGAGACACATCGCCTTCCAGGATGGCTGCGGCCTGTTCCCGTTTCAGGTTCTGTTTTACCGTACTCGGATCGACGAATCTGAAGCCTTTTTCCATAAAGGATTCCATCAGTGCCGTTTCAGCGGTATTCATATCGGCCTCAATGTAATTGTAGACATCCGCCGCTTGCCCGATATTCCTCTCTTCGATCAACATCATCATTCTCGGGGTGTTTTTTCGGCGTATGAGTGTGGCGATTCCTTCCAGATCATCCTTTAAGTTAGATAATTTGACGACGGCCTTCACCGTGACTTCATAGAGCTGCTCATCGCGTTTTCCCTCTTTAATCACGTCATAGCGCTGTACATATCCCCTGGTCTTGCTGAAAATATTATCTTCGATGAGTTGGTAATTTTCTACCAGGGTTTCGGACTCCAGCATCAGACCCAGGGTCTGTTCGATGGATGTTCTCAATGCATCTTCAATGGCGTCGTCTCTGGCATGTGCCACATCCCCGCCGATGATGGATCCCATACCGGAAGCCACGACCTCGTTGGTTTCACTGCCGGCAGTGTCCTGACCGAGAGACGGATTCCCCAGGATCAAGAGGAGGAGTCCACCCGGGAACAGGCATGTCCATCTTCGTTTTTGTGTCTTCAAAGGAACCTCCCTGCACTAAAAAGTCATTCGCAGTGCGTTCTGGAATTCTCTGATAATCAGTAACGCATCGGCACCGGAAACCGGATTGGAGGCTCCAAAGGATCCATTGATGGTATTGGCCTTCATGATGCCCCGATCCACGGTCAGACAAATCGCATTATAGGCGTAATGCGTCGGATTGACATCGGGAAAGCGTGATATCGATCCGATGTATTTGGTCGCCAGACTCTCATCACCGGTGACCAAGATGAGTATGTTTTGTAAAAACATGGCATAGTTCACCCGGGTAATTTTTTCATCGGGTCTGAACGTATGATCCGGAAAAACGTCGATGGCTCCGGCTTTGATCACGTCTCCAATCCAGTTTTTTGCCCAATGGTCACCGATGTCGGTTGCATCAGGCATCTGCTGCCGTTGATTGACGTTCATTCGCTGCGAATCAGTCGGTGGACGGAATTTCGTATCATAAACCTTGGGCTGTCTCTTTTCAATGACTTCCAGGAGTTTTAATTCTTCCACAAATAAAACGGCTAAATCGGCCCGATCGATATGAGAAATGATGGCAATTTGTTTGCCGATGTTTGTCCCGGGTGCCGCCCTTTGAATTTTCTGTACGAGTTCCCATTCGGTATTTGCATCGCCGGCAAGGTCCCCCTTCATGGTAACCACTTGACCAAAAGCGATAACCGCCCGATCGAAAACATAGGCTTCTTTATAGGCAACGCCCAGATAATAAAAGGCTTCTTCGGAATTCGGATCGATTTTAACCGCTTTTTCAAATTCTTTCACGGCGTTTTTTAACCAATTATCGTCTTTCTTTTGTTTGGTATAGATGCGCCCCTTGGCAATGGGACCATCAATAAACTTGTTGTCTTTACCAATCCCTTTATTGACCCAATTCAGGGCTTCTGAAAAGTCTTCCTTTTCGGCCATGACAAGACCCATCCCAATATATCCTCCGGGATAATCGGGATCCAGGGCTGTGGCCCTCTGGAACTCTTCAGCTGCAGCATCCAAATCCCCGGATTTCAATTCACGCTTGCCCTGATTGTAATGCGATCTCGGATTATCCAGTACCGACTCTTGAGGAATGGGTTTAGGACCGCACCCACCTAGAATCCATACGAGGATCACACCGATGAGGGAAGTTGCTTTCAGGCTGTAATTATTCATGATAATCCCCTCTTTTCTATGTCTACTTTTAAATGCAACGTTCTAATCAAGAATGAACATGACCTTGCAATGCTGTAAGAAGTTCATGTTTGATGCGGCGTTGTGGATTTTCGTCGCATCTGCGCCACTGATCGTGATATCTGTTTTACCGGGGCCGGAAGATTTGAGCCCCTTGATCACGAGGGGATTGTCCGCTACTCTTTCGTTGAGACGCGCGCGATTGATGTCTTTTTCATATCCAACCATGCCGATGTCCACGGCATACTCGCGACTGACGAAACGAGATCCGTAGACTTCATCCCCCTTGTCATCGGTGACCTTGGGTGCCATAGCCGGACGGATTCCCAGTCCTCTGGCATCGATGACCAACCCTGTGTAGACCATTCCAGCTGTTTGTGTGCCCCCACTCTGGCCCGCCTGGATGAGGGTGACACCTGAAGGCACGGGTTTGCCGGAGGGCCATGCCTGCCCACAGGTGGGACATAGAAGCTGGCCTCCGGTCGTGAGCACTCCGCCTCCAAAATCCTGAGGCAAAAGCGCATTCAATATCACGCCTGTCATTGGAACTTCCACATCGACTTCTACATCACCCGTGGACATGTACCGGGTATCGACGATACGATATCCTCTGATGGCACCTTCCACCTGTGTCCTGATGACGTCACTGACGAGCATGGCATTCTCAACTACGGTCTCTGAGGTTAAATTGATTCCCTTGACAGTTTCGATAATATTTCGCAATGCATCTGTCTTGGCAACTCGGAGTGCGCTGGCCCGTTGAGCGGCCTGTGGCAGGTTGGGATTCGGTGCACCGATCCCTGTGCATCGAATTACCTGTTGAGTCCAGTTGATATTTCCAGTACCACTCACCTGCTGAACATATCCCTGTCCCAGTAAGAAGACGGGTAGGGCCAGAACCAGGCTCAATACTATGATAAGGTGATTTTTAAATCTGAACATGATGATCCTCCTAATTTTAATCGGATGACCCATTACTGCCCAATAAAAAATGAGCGAATGACGGGAGTCGAACCCGCGACATCCAGCTTGGGAAGCTGGCGCTCTACCAACTGAGCTACATTCGCTTATTAAAATGAATTGAATACCAATTCATAAATTAATTTTTTTAAATTAAAAGTCAAGAGTTTTTTTAAAATAAAAAGCTCAGAGGAATCCTGATAACCAGCCTGAAAAATTCATTCGCCACCAAGACACGAAGACACAAAGTATAAATAAAACAAAATCTTATATGATATTGCATTCAAAAAAGAAGTTATTATAATAATAAATTGAGTTTAAAATATGAAGTTGCCTTAACTTTATTGTTCTTAGTGTCTTAGTGCCTTTGTGGCAAAAATTTATGAATTATCCGGGATAGCTTTCATTGGGATTTACGAGCTTTTTATTTAAAAAAAGACTATAAACCATATTTATCGATAATTTCCTGCTTTGTCTTGCCGAGAATATCGTGTTTTTTCCCTACCTTGTTGAATGCATCCAATGCCTTGTCCAGATGATGAATTTCATGACCGGCGGAAATTTGGGTACGGATTCTTGCCTGCCCTTTTGCAACAACAGGAAAAAAGAATCCAATCGCATAAATACCTTCATTGTAGAGGTCCTTGGAAACATCCTGAGAAAGTTTGGCATTAAATAACATGACAGGTACGATGGGGGTGTCCCCTTCCTTGAGGATGAATCCTGCTTCTGTTAGACCTTTTCGCCAGTACTCAGAATTCGCTTCCAGCTTGTCGCGCCGTTCAGTACTCTGCGATAGAATTTCCATGACCCTCAACACACCTGATACCACCACCGGAGCGATGGTATTGGAGAAAAGGTAGGGTCTCGCTTTTTGACGGCACATTTCAACCAGTTCTTTCCTCCCGGAAACACATCCGCCGGACGCTCCACCCAGGGCCTTGCCAAACGTGGTTGTGATGATATCGATCTTTCCCATGACGCCGTATTTTTCGTGTGTGCCCCGGCCGGTCTTTCCAATAAAACCGGTGGCGTGGGAGTCATCGACGAACACCATGGCATCATATTTATCGCACAGGGCAACCATTTCGTTTAATTTGGCCGTATCACCGTCCATGGAGAATACACCATCTGTAATGACGACCTTGAGTCGTTTATCGGCATGGAGTTGTAACTTCTTCTCCAGATGGTCCATATTGGAATGTTTAAAGGTGTCGTGCATGGCGCCACAGAGCCGAATGCCATCGACGATGGAAGCGTGGACCAATCGGTCTGAAATCATCACATCCTCTTCTGTCAGGATGGCTTCGAAAACACCGCCGTTTGCATCCATACAGGAAGGAAACAGAATGGTGTCTTCCGTTCCCAGAAATTCACTCGTCTTCTCCTCCAATTCACGATGGATGTCCTGGGTCCCGCAGATGAAGCGGACAGAAGACATACCATATCCTCTCCGGTCCAGTCCCACATGAGCGGCCTTGATGACTTCGGGATGACTGGAAAGTCCCAAATAATTGTTGGCACACATGTTGATAACCTTTTGCAGGGAGGACCCCGTGGGGAATTCCACTTCGATGTCTGCGGCTTGTGTGGAATGAATATACCGTTCTTGTTTAAAAATACCGGCGTCCTGTATTTCTTTCAACTGTTGCTGATAGATCTCTTTTACCGTTTTACTGAAACTCATTTTTCATCTCCTTTTTCATAAAACTTTTGACACTACCCTGTTATGACCCGGATGATATCATCCGGTAAGGGACTGCTCAGTCCTGACACTCTTTTACCAGATCACAAATTTTATCAACCGTGTCGAACGCTTCTGGAGTGGCCTTGTCATCTGGTATATTGATACTGTACTTGTTCTCAATAAACCGTTTTAAAGATACCATTGAGAACGAATCGACGATGCCACCGGAAATGAGGGGCGTATCCGCATCGATTTCTTCATCCTCGTCTTCCAAATATTCTTCTTCTACATACTCCAAAATCACTTTTTGCATTTCGTCCATTGTTATTCTCCTTATTTAAACATTACTCGTCATCCTCCAGTGTCGATGTGTCACCGATTTCTTCACCCCATTCCCGGGCATGGAGTAGACGACGCATGATTTTACCACTCCGCGTTTTGGGGAGAGACTCTACGAACTCAATATCCTGGGGCATGGCCAGAGGTGACAATTTTTTTCGAATAAAGTTCATGATTTTTAATTCAGTATCATCATTGGCTTCGTATCCGGATTTCAAGTTAATGAATGCTTTGACGACCTCCATGTTGACTTCGTCGGGTTTGCTGACCACGGCAGATTCGGCAACGGCTTCGTACTCCAAAAGGGCCGATTCGACTTCGAAGGGACTGACCAGGTGACCGCCCGTATTGATCACATCGTCATCCCTGCCGGTAAACCAGAAGTATCCCTCCTTGTCGATGCTGGAACGATCACCGGAGAGATACCACCCATTTTTAAATTTCGATTGATAGGTTTCTTCGTTTTGCCAATATGTACGCATCATGGCCGGCCAATCCGGTTTGAAGGCAATCAGACCGATCTTACCTGGCTCATCGAGAGGTTCATAGGTATTAGGATCCAGGATAGCACCCGTGATCCCGGGAAATGGTCTGCCCATGGAGCCGGGTTTTACTTTCATTCCAGGAAAGTTGGAGATCATGATGGAGCCTGTTTCTGTTTGCCAGAAGGTATCATGGAAAGCTTTCCCAAAAACCCGTTCTGACCAGATCACAGCTTCTGCGTTGAGGGGTTCGCCGACACTGGTGAGGTGTCGAAGTGTTGACATGTCGTACTTTTTTATAGGTTCCTCACCGGCTTTCATGAGTGAACGTATGGCCGTGGGAGCCGAATACCAGAGGGTGACCTTGTGTTTTTCAATGAATCGATACCAGTTTTCTGCCGAAAAACCGATGTCCAATACGCACTGGGTAATACCGAGACTCCACGGTCCTATAATGCCGTAGGAGGTTCCCGTTACCCAGCCCGGATCGGCCGTGCACCAATAAATGTCATTTTCCTGCAGGTCCAGAACCCATTTTGCCGTTAAATACTGAGAGATTAGAGAATAGTGTACATGCTGAACGCCTTTGGGCTGCCCCGTGGTTCCGGAGGTATAGTGGAGAACCGACGGCGTTTCTGCCATTGTCGGAGCAATATCCAGAACCTCCACAGGTGGTGTCTCTTCCAAAGAAAAAGATACTTCCCGGTCCTGCAGGGGTTTTTTCCCGTCATCATCAACGACGATGATGTGCTTTAGAGCGGGGAGTTTGTCTCTGATGCGTCGGGCTTTGGATACGTGCTTTTTCTGTGTGATGATGGCGGTCGTTCCGGCATTTTCGAGGCGAACAAATAGTGCTTCATCTCCAAAAGCAGAAAAAAGCGGCTGAGCAATGGCTCCCACTTTTAATATGCCCAGAAATCCGAAATAGAGTTCAGGAATCTTATCCATGAACAGGCAAACGCGATCACCCGATTGAATGCCCAGTTCTCTGAGAAAATGACCAATGGTGTTACTCTTCAGTCTCACATCATTGAATGTGTATGCTTTTCCTTTTCCTCCGAATCCTTCCCAGATTAAGGCGATTTTTTCCGCCTTCCCCATTTCACAAATTCTGTCTGAGCAATACCAACCAATATTGATTACATCCCCATCTTTGTATCCCAGTTCCTGTTCTGCAATTGACCAATCGAAATCTTTTATTTTCTCTTCGTATGAGTGGATGTTCGACATGTTTTGAGTTCTCCTCCTGTTTATATCGATCGTTTTTACATTGTCACGCTCAACCCTGTTTTATTGGATTGACGACTCATCAGGCAAAACGGTTTCGAATAATCACAGGGTGTTTTCTGAAGCGCTTTATCGTACTCCGAATCGTTTGTAGAGATATCAATGTAAGGAAAAATATAACCAAATTCGAGAAAAAAATCAATGCCTTGACTTTTGCCCTTCTACACATTATCTTCATATGTGAGCGTACAGATGTGCTAACACCATGAATTTATTAACAGAGCGCATTTCAAACGGATGAGTGAAATCGTAACGCCTGGAGCGTGTTGAATGACGATCACCACTTCACGCACTATGATAGAATTGAAAGATACGAATGGGAGTGAACATGGAGACGATGAAAGCACTGGTAAAGAAACATCCTGAAAAAGGGATCTGGATAGAAGAATTGCCTGTTCCGGAATATGGGAATAACGATCTCTTGGTTAAGATTAAAAAGACAGCGATTTGCGGTACCGATCTTCACATCTATAAATGGGATGAGTGGTCCCAGAAAACGATTAAAACACCTATGGTGATCGGACATGAATTTGTGGGGGAGGTGGTGGCAAAGGGTGTGAATGTGACCGGATATGAAATAGGTGACCGGATTTCGGGTGAGGGGCATATTGTTTGTGGCTTATGTCGCAGTTGCCTGGCCGGAAGACGTCATCTCTGCCCAAATACCATAGGCGTGGGTGTGAACAGACAGGGTTGTTTTGCCGAATACCTCTGCCTGCCCGCCTCCAACGGCTGGCATCTCCACCCCAGCATTCCCTCTGAGATTGCGGCATTTTTCGATCCTTTTGGTAATGCCGTGCATACGGCGCTCTCCTTTGATATGGTGGGTGAAGATGTCCTTATTACAGGTGCGGGTCCCATAGGGATCATGGCCGTCGCCATATGTAAACATGTGGGGGCCCGGAATGTTGTGGTCACAGATATAAACGATTATCGGCTGGATAAAGCCCGGAAAATGGGGGCGAGTTGTGCAATAAATGTGACGGAGAGTTTGGTAAATGCTTGTATGGACCAATTGAACATGGTGGGAGGATTCGACATCGGTTTGGAAATGTCCGGAAATCCCCAGGCCTTCGAGTCCATGCTGGAAAATATGTACCATGGAGGTAGAATAGCGCTATTGGGGATCCTTCCCCCTTCGACTCAGATCGATTGGAATCAAATCATATTTAAGGGGCTTTTTCTTAAAGGGATATACGGACGCGAGATGTTTGAAACATGGTATAAGATGCAGGCCATGCTCCAGAGCGGACTCGATATCTCCCCCGTGCTGACCCACAAATTTCCCTTTGAAGAATTCCAAAAAGGATTTGATATTATGGAGTCCGGACAATGTGGTAAGGTGGTGCTGGAGTTAGTGTGATTCAATCTTTTAGTAAGAATTTTCAATCAAGGTCTATTAATTTTTACCTTTCAAGTAATTAGAAGGCGGTTAATATGTCTCCCAGAAAACGTAAACGGATTGGCGTACTCACGGGTGGGGGCGATTGTCCCGGATTGAATGCGGTTCTACGCGGTGTCGTGAAAGCCAGTATTCACAAATACAACATGGAAGTCATCGGTTTTGAGGATGGTTACGGTGGACTCCTGACTAAAAAAACAATCGCATTAGACTGGCTTAAGGTGTCCGGCATATTGACACAGGGGGGGACCATTTTGGGAGCATCCAATTTGGCCAATCCATTTCGTGTGCCGGTAATAAAGAGCAGTGGAAAAACGGTTTTTATTGATGAATCCGACAAGGTTGTCGCATATGTCGATGAGCTCTGTTTGGACAATCTCGTGTGTATCGGCGGTGATGGCACCATGGCCATTGCACAGAAATTGAGTCAAAAAGGGATTCGTATCGTGGGGGTTCCTAAGACAATTGACAACGATATCTGGGGAACAGATATTACCTTTGGTTTTAATTCTGCCATGAGTGTGGCAACCGAGGCCATCGATAAGATTCATTCGACGGCCATGTCCCATCATCGCGTCATGGTTGTGGAGGTGATGGGACGCAATGCCGGATGGCTGGCATTGGAATCAGGAATCGCCAGCGGGGGTGATGTGATTCTCATTCCCGAAATACCGTATAAAATCGATGTTATTTGTGACTTTGTGGCCAAGCGGAGTAAAGAAGGACGGCGTTTCAGTATTGTCGTTGTGGCGGAAGGGGCAAGACCCGCTGGCGGTGAACAGGTCGTTCAGCGTATGGTCAAAGAGAGTACTGATCCGGTTCGGTTCGGGGGGATAGGTATGAAGGTCGCGCAGGATATTGAAGAAATAACCGGCCTGGAATGTCGGGTGACTGTACTGGGACACTTACAACGGGGGGGAACACCATCAGCTTTTGACCGTATTTTAGCCACACGGTTCGGTGTGAAGGCATCCGAGCTGTGTCATAATGGAGTCGGTGGTGTCATGGTCGCTGTTCGTGGTAGCGATATCATCGCAGTGCCCCTCAGCGATATTGGGGGGAAGACCAGGACCGTGGATCC
>CAZYTI010000018.1:248-15784 GCA_964650065.1 uncultured bacterium | reverse complement strand
TTCTAATTTGTCTCCTGAACAGACTTCTTCAGCGGCCTCAAGGCTGAGATTCCCGTTAAAGACTGACAGTCGACTGAACAAAATCTTCTCCTCAGCTGAAAGAAGATTATAGCTCCAGTCAATCGCTGCTTTCAGGGTCTGCTGCCTTTTCGGTACGATTTTGCTGGAAGTGGATAGAATCTTCATATGGCCCTCGAGGCGCTCCAGGATAATTTGAAGGCCCATATGTCTGACCCTTGAGGCGGCCAGTTCGATAGCCAACGGTATGCCTGCAACACATTTACATATTTGGGCCACAAGACATGTGTTCTGAGGGTTTAAACTGAATTCTTGGTTACTAATGCAAGCCCGATCTGTGAATAATTTTATAGCTTCATATTCAAGCACTTTATCGATATCCATATTTGAACAATCATCCGGGAAGGCCAGTGAAGGTGCCCTCCAGACAACTTCTCCAGGGATATTCAGAGCCTCCCTGCTGGTTGCCAGTATCTTCACTCCTTTGACAGACTGTAAAAGTTTATCTGCGACTTCAGTGCAACCCTGCACCAGGTGTTCACAATTATCCAGCAGGATGAGAAGGGACTTGTTCTCTATATTTTCAATAAGCGTAGAAATGGCTTCCTTGTCCGGCTCCTGTTTAATGCCTAAGCCCTTAATGATTTCCTCTGTTATGAAGTTTGGATCCGAAACCATTGTCAGATTGATAAACCATAAACCATCTTTATATCCTTCGTTAAGCTTAGCGATAACTTCCAGGGCAAGTCTGGTTTTACCGCAACCGCCAGCACCGATTACGGTGACCAGTCTGTTATTTGCGAGCAATTTATTTAAGACCCCCATCTCCTTTGAGCGTCCAACAAAGGAGGTGAATTGTTTAGGCATATTATGTTTGGGTCCAATGAAAGCTTCCTGAACTGAGCGCTTTTGTTCAGTGCCCGTAATGATTGTATAGATTTTAACCAGGTGATCTACATTCTTTAACTGCTCTTCGCCCTTAAATTCTACTTGAATGTCCGGTTGATTCCGCACACTCCGATACACTTCCTCGGAAATGAAAATCCCTCCAGTCTCAGCCAATGTTTCAATCCTTGATGCCACATTTACCCCATCCCCAAACACATCACCATCCTTGAAAACGATATCTCCCAGATGAATGCCAATGCGGAGATTCAGATCAGGATCATCTTTCACTGTTTCCTGAATCTGCATTGCACAGCTCACGGCATCCAATGCACTCTGGAAACAGAGCAGGGTACCGTCACCCATCTCCTTGAGAAATTCGCCGTTATGTTTCTCGGCCAGGGGTTGCTGCAACTCCCGGTTTTTTTGGAGGAGGGTGAGCGCTTTCTGTTCATCTTTGGACATCAGGGCCGTGTAGCCGGCGATGTCGGTGAACATGACGGCGGCGAGTTTGCGTTGTTCAGTCACTTTTATACCTCAAAATTTTCCCATTCTTTCTTCACACGTTTAATGAGTTTTTTGAACCGCTCCTCTTCGCGGATGTTTTTAAGGAAGGGGTCGTATTCAGAGAGAAAAGGGAAATTTATCAAACCGTTTTCAATTGCAATTTCCAACCAATCTAGAGCTTCCTTCTTTTGGTTAATCAAGGAAAGAAAGCTTGAAAGGTGATACGAAAATGCATAATCCCTGCGAACAGTTTTTTGGAAATCAGGAGTTATTTTCTGAAACAATTTTTCCTTTTCTCCGTGCATCGCATATTTCAATATAAGACCGAGTTTGGAAAATAAAGTGTCTGCATTTACAATTGCGATCTGATCAATTATAGGAATCGCCTGTTCAATCTGATTATTGTAGGCTAAACCTAAAACGTATATAAACTGACTGAAGGGATTTTCAGGATGCAGCTCATAGAGTTTCTGCCATGCTTGAAGGCCAAGGTGGAAATTTCCATCAAAATAATATTGAGCGCCATTACTCCAGTTTGCAGGAAAACTCAGTGGATCTATCTGCATAAGCCTTTCCTGATAGGGATCGGCCTCAGCAATTTTACCCGCAGCTTGATATACGGACACAATTCCCACCAAAGCAAATATTTCATTCGGGTTGATCTCCAGTGCTTTCTTAAAACGAGGAGGCGACTCAAGAAATTTCCCGCACAGCCAATCAACATATGCTAATATGACATGAGCTAATGAAGAATCGGGATCCAACATTAAAGCCTTCTTTGCATACTTTTCAGCTTTAACAAGATAATCTTCATGTTTAACACCTATATTAACTAAACTCCAATAAGCAAAAGCCATACCCGAATAGAGTTGTGCATTATCTCCTGAGATATTGATGGCGTTCTGAAGATAACGAAGAGCATGATTAATCGCGTCTTCAGTACTCTTGAGTATCTCTTCACTGGCCTTGAGGTAATACTCATATGCTTGAACATTATTAATAGGGCGCTCTGCAATCTGTTTATGCTCTTCAGGTGTCAGCTTCACTTTTAAAGCATCTACAATCGAGCGGGATACTTTTTCCTGAATATCAAACACATCATCAAGGGTGCCGCTATACTTTTCTGCCCAGAGATGGGAATCGGTAAATGCATCAATTAGCTGAGCCGTAATGCGCAGGTTGTTGCCCGCTTTGCGGACGCTGCCCTCAAGAACAAAGCGAACATTGACTTGCTTCACAATTTCAGGTATCGTCTTTTTTGTGCCTTTAAAAGTCATCGTGGAGCTGCGGGAAATCACGAGTAATTCCTGTATATAGGACAGGTCTGTGATAACCTCCTCTGTAAGCCCATCACTGAAATACTCTTGTTCAGGATCAGAACTCATATTTTCAAAAGGCAGGACTATAATCGATTTTTCCTTTGATTCATCGTCCTTTTCGATTCGATTTTCGGGCTGTTGGTACTTCAAGCCTTTTCCAGCAAGCGCATAAATTTTAACTGGGTGATCCACATTCTTTAATTGTTTTTCACCTCTGTAGCCAGTCTTGATTTCCGGTTTGTTACTAATGAGTTTATATACTTCTCCTGAGATATATATTCCACCGGACTCCGCCAGTGCCTCAATCCGCGATGCTACATTCACACCATCGCCAAACACATCCCCATCCCGGAAAATGATATCCCCCAGATGAATGCCGATTCGGAGATTGAGATCGGGATCATCCTTCACGGATTTCTGAATATTCAAGGCACACCGCACCGCATCCAGCGCACTCTGAAAACAGAGCAGGGTGCCGTCGCCCATCTCTTTGAGGAACTCGCCATTATGTTTTTGGGCGAGGGATTGCTGCAGCTCCCGGTTTTTCTGGAGGAGTGCCAGCGCCTTCTGTTCGTCCTTTGACATCAGGGCTGTGTAGCCGGCGATGTCAGTGAACATGACGGCGGCTAATTTGCGTTGTTCGATCATTCTTTTACCTCGCACATTATAATACGCTCACGATTTTATAGGTTCATCGGTTCTTTGGCTTCCGCCGGTGTCGCCTGCGTCCGGATCCCGTCTTTCTCTGTTCTTCTTTTTGCGATGGCTCATCGGGTTGGGGCAACGGGGCGTGGAGCATCTGCTGATAGTAATCATCCAGCAGCATGGCGATGATGGCCGATTCATCCTCATTTTCGGCCAGGCTGCGGCCGAGCTTTACGAATCGCCTGCTGCGTTCGGTTTGTTGGCTGTCACGGTCCCTCAGGCGGGCTTCGAGCAATGTGGTCACACGTTCTGTGACCACGGCTTCCACGTCGGTGTCTGATGGCAGCGACAATTCCTGCATGTCGATGCCGTATCGCTTGGCGATGCGGCTGAGTTGAGAGGATTCGGAGTAGTTAACCAGGGACATGGCGACACCCGGGGATCCGGCCCGTCCCGTCCGTCCTGCGCGGTGGATGTAATCTTTCGGATCTTCTGGCGGTTCGTATAGGAACACATGTGAAAGGTCGGGGATATCGAGCCCCCGAGCGGCCACATCGGTGGCCACGAGATAGCGTAGCGTTCTCTTGCGGACTCGCGTCAGGACCTTTTCGCGATCTTTCTGTGCAAGATCGGATGTGAGTTCATCCGCGTCGTAACCGAAATTCTGTAGTACGACAGATACATAATGCACTTCGGCTTTGGTATTACAAAAAATGATGGCGGAGGCCGGGTTCTCGATTTCGATGATGCGGATCAGACTGCGATCCTTATCCATACCGGGCACAATATAATACACATGCTGGGTGTCGGTGACGTGCACGTGATCTTCGCTGAGAGAGATGAATTCCGGTTCTCGGATGAACTCGTTGGCCGTGTGCTTGACCTGGGACGGGAAGGTTGCCGAGAACATGGAGCCATGGAGACGCCGGGAAGGAAGGTGTTTCTGTACTTTTTTCATGTCTGGGTAGAATCCCATGGACAGCATACGGTCGGCTTCGTCGAAGATGAGCATGACGAGATGCTTTAATGAAAGTGTCCTCTTGAGAAGATGATCCAGCACGCGTCCCGGTGTGCCGACGACGATGTGTGCGCCTTTTCGAAATGCGTCGATCTGCCGGCCGTAGCCCACTCCACCGTATACGGCTACGGTATGAAAACCTGCCTTGCCACACAGGTTTTCGGCTTCCTGATGCACCTGACGGGCGAGTTCGCGTGTGGGCACAAGGATGAGTGCCTGGCATTGGTTTTTTGTGACATCGAGCCGCTCCAGCATGGGGAGAAGAAAGGCTCCGGTCTTGCCGCTGCCCGTGCGGGCTTGAATCATCATGTTTCGTCCTGCAAGCAGGTACGGAATGGCCCTTGCCTGAACGGGCATGAGCGTTGTCCAGTTGGCGCGGGCCACGGCTTCCTGCAGGCTCTTGGGAAGCTGTTCCAGGGTGACATCGTGTAATGTATTGTTGGTGGTATTCATGTATACCTCTTAACGCGGCTAAGCCACAATGATAAATTATGATTGAGAAAAGGATAGTTAATGAAACCTCGGTTTACCGAATTCTTTAGCCAATAAAGTGCCTTGTCTTTTTCTTCGATCAAATGAATAACATCCGGCAAGAACGATTCCAAAATCGGGATCGCTTGTCGCTGTAACTTCTATCTCTAATGAGCAGATGTATTTGTTCTGAAATACAAATTCCTCCCGACTCAGCCAACCGCTCGATCCTCGATGCCACATTCACCCCGTCCCCAAACACATCCCCATCCTTGAAAACGATATCCCCTAAATGAATCCCGATGCGGAGATTCAAATCCGGATCGTCCTCCACGGACTGCTGAATCTCCATGGCACAGCGCACCGCATCCAGCGCACTCTGGAAGCAGAGCAGCGTGCCATCGCCCATCTCTTTGAGGAATTCACCGTTATGTTTTTTAGCCAGGGATTTCTGCAAGTCCCGGTTTTTCTGGAGGAGTGCCAGCGCCTTCTGTTCGTCTTTGGACATCAGGGCCGTATACCCGATGATGTCGGTGAACATCACGGCGGCTAATTTACGTTGATCTGTCATGGGTTTATATTCCTCAAATAGTCTTTTCTCTTGCCACTTTCGACTATCACACAATTATCCCTTCACTCATCAATCTTGAAAACCCAATTTTTCTTTCACAGTATCCTTAGGTATCCCCGAGTCAGCATCCTTCCACAGGTCGAGGGATTTCTTGAAACCCTCGAATGTTTACCTCACCAACGTGCCGCATTCGGAGTCGACCATCCATTTGTTTTATATTATCGGCACTTAGAATATGTACATCAGGTCACGGCAGTCCCAGTCGGTCCAACAGCTCATCGATCCTCGGATCGCTCGGGAAGTGCATGCAATCCAGGGGAGTTACTCTAAGCCAAGGTAAAAAGCTGTCGCGCTCCTCAGAGGCTTTTTTTACCCACTCGAATGCTTGATCCGCCTCTCCACGGGCTTGGTAAATAATGACAAAACACATTGGCTGGATATATTCATGTTTTTCCCGTTTCTTCAAGCTTTCGAAGAGGCGCTCGGCAACCTTCTCGTCACCAAACCGATAATGAGCCATAGCAGCGTTCGCGACATTCATGGGAACGCCGCCGGAAAGCTCCAAAGACTTGTCGATTTCTACAAGAGCTTCTTCGATCATCGATTTTTCCAGATACAAATGGCAAAGGTGATGGTGTGTGAACCAGTCGTTGGGCTCAATCACGAGCCATTTTTTAAACTCTTCGATAGCCTCATCGTACCGGCGTGCCTGCCAGAGCCGATGTGCAAGATTTGTATTGCATAAGTTGGAAACAGGATCGAGCTCTTGTGCCTTTCTGACCTGGGTGACGGCCTCGTCGTGCCGCCTTTTGAGATTCAAGTAAAGGGAATAATAGACGTAAATGTAGGCGGAGCCCGGAGTTAGTTCGAGAGCTCGCTTGAATTCCCGCTCCGCTTCTTCCCAGTTCCAGTCATAGATGGTATAAATGGATGCCAATGACGCATGGGCCTCGCCAAGAGTATCGTCTATTGCGATGGCCCTCTTGGCTGCCTCCCTTGCTTTGGGGAACGTCTGTCGTGGGGGCAAATTTCCCCAGAAAGAGCTCCACCAGTAACTGTCAGCCAGGCCGGCGAAGGCCACCGCGTTGTTCGGTTCCTTTTTTATCGCCTGCTCAAAGTTCTCGATGGCCTTTTCGTATGCTCCAGGATTCATCTTGTTAAAGAAATAGCGACCTTTCAAATAAAAGCCATAAGCCTCCTGGTTGTCCGTATATCGTTTCAGCAACCCCTGTTTTTCATTCCCCAAAAGCTTGATCTTCAGCTTGTCAACTATCGCTAAAGTGATCTCATCCTGGATGACAAACACATCTTGCATTTCTCGGTCAAAGCGCTCCGACCAGAGATGAAACCCATCCGAAACATTGATGAGCTGGGCTGTTATTCTCAGTCGATTCCCTGCTTTCCTTACACTCCCCTCAAGAACCTTATCCACCTTCAGTTTTCGTCCAATCTCTTCAATATCAGCATCCTTTCCTTTAAACGAAAAAGCCGATGTCCTTGCTACAACCCGCAAGTCACTGATTTGGGTGAGGGAATTTATGAGTTCTTCAGAAATACCATCACAAAAGTACTCCTGCTCCGGATCGGCGCTCATGTTCGTAAATGGCAGCACAGCGATAGAGGGTTGAGGTTTGGCTGTGGGAGGTTGTTCTTTCGAACTAATAGATTCACGCTCCTTTTTGAGCTTTCTCAAATCAGCCAGAATATCCCCAGCGTTCTGGTATCGGGAATCCGGACTTCTGGCAAGCGCCCTCTCATCAATCCACTCCAATTCTCTCGGGACACCCGTGCGTACAGCCATCACCGGTTCCGGCTCTTCGTTCAAGATCGAATAAACCACCGCCTGCTCATACTCCCCTTTAAACGGCAGTTGTCTCGTAATCATTTCATAAAGAACGACGCCCAGCGACCAGATGTCTGTCCGGTGATCGACCTTTTCACCCCTAGCTTGTTCAGGTGACATATAAGAAACAGTACCCAACGTCGTACCGGTCTTGGTCAATTGCGCCGGGCCTGCCAATTTCGCCAAGCCAAAATCGAGAATTTTAACAACTCCATCCTCGGTTATGAAAATATTCGCCGGTTTGATATCCCGATGCACAATACCCTTTTTATGCGCTTTCTTCAAACCATGTGCAATCTGGATGGAAATGTCTATGGCCTCCTCGACTTTCAACGGGCCCCGTTGGATTTTATCCTTTAAGATTTCACCCTCATAGCAATCCATGCAGATAAACATCTTTCCATCTTCAGTCTCATTAAACTCATGAATGGTGGCTACGTTATTATGTTGAAGAGCCGAGGCCGCTTGGGCCTCGTGGATAAAGCGTTGTTTGGCTTCAGGATCACGGGTCAGTTCCGGCGGCAGGAACTTGAGAGCTACTGTGCGTTTGAGCTTGGTGTCTTCGGCTTTGTAGACGACGCCCATGCCGCCCTCACCCAATTTCTCGATTATCCTATAGTGTGATATCGTTTTCCCAATCATAAACCACACCTCCCGCTCCGCGGGTCTGTCCTTTGATCCGCCGTCTTGTTGGGCGGGACCAAGTTATTATATGATTTAATTATTGAAGGCATGCCCCCTTCATCCAATTTCTCAAGAATCTTATAATGCGATACGGTTTTACCAATCATTCGCTCTCCCCCGAATATTTTTCCAACATTTGCTTAAACCTCGGATGATCATAAAGGGGTTTAAACCGAAGATCCATTTCGACCCAGCCGGGAGATATCCATGAAGGGATGGAAAGGAGATGTTCGATTTGATCACATGCGGTGTCATGATCTCCAACCATGATGTGAATAATAGCCAAATCCAGGGCGAAGGGAATACCATAGAAGGCATCTTTCGATATTGGGAGAAGTTCCACTGCTTTTTCTCCCTCACGAATCGCCTCCGCTTTCCTGTTTAGAACCGCGTAAACGATGCCGAGAGAACTGTGGTATCGTGGATCTTCGGGCCATTTTTGAACCTCGGCTTCCAAAGGAGCCACGGATGCCTCATAGGCAGTCAAAGCCTGATGGGATTCTCCCATAAATTGATAGGTAAAAGCCAACATCATAGATTTCGCCCTGGCCCACATTTTCGTACGAACCCATTCTCCGGGAAAATCGACCAGGCTTTCGAGGGCCTTTTGAAAATTTCGCTCGCCTACATCCTGCCAGAACCAGGCCCACGGTATCCAGTGATAGTCCGGATGCACACTCTCAAGAGCGACCTTGGACTCCTCGTTCGCCCCCTTCCAGCTCCAGGTAGCAAAGGCTTTGAAAAGGTAGGGCCAGTTCTCATCCGGTGCCAGGGCAATGGCCTGATTGCACATCTCGATGGCACGAGGATATTGCCTGGTCAACCAGAAATAGAAGGCAAGCTGGGATGGCATTGAAGCATCCCGGGGACTGAACCGATAGGCCAGTTCGATGGCCTCAATCGCTTCCTCCCAGCGGCCCTGGAGTTCGTATAAGTTTGCTTTGGCTTCTAAAATTCTGGGATCGTTGGGTAGAACCTTCTCGGCAAGGACCCAATTCTCAAGGGCCTGTGTCGTATCGCGATAAGCCCAGAGATTGTAGTAACCCAGGGCCAGGAGGACTTCCGGGGAATCGGGTGCCAGAGCTTCTGCACGATCCGCCGCATCCTTTGCCTTGACGAGCCGTTCCCTGGAAATGTCATGCCTCAAGAAGAAAAGTCGAGAATGGGCACTGGCCAGTGCAGCATAGGCTTCTGCAAACGTGGGATCCAGATCAACCGCACGCTGGCAACTTTGAATAACCCGTTTCCAGTTGTCTACTGTGAAATGGGGACTTCGGGCAAAATAGCGTCCCTGAAGAAAAGCCTGAAACGCTTCAAGATTTTCGGTGGGTGCTTCTTCCACGATCCGTTGTTCCGATGCCATGAGTGTGATTCCCAATTGTCCAACCACCTTCATGGCAATCTCCGATTGGACATCAAAAATATCTTTCACCACGCGATCAAAAGGTTCCGCCCAGATCTGAACATCGTCGGACACACGGATGAGCCGGGGTGTAATTCGAACCCGGTCGGCGGTTCCGGAGGTTCGGGCCCACCGGACCGTGCCTGCCACAATAAAATCGACGTTCAAATCCTCGCCGACCTGTTTTGTTGTCCATTCCCTCTCCGCATAATGAAAGGCACTGTTACGGGAAATGACGCCGATGCTTCGTATGGCACCGAGACGGCCGATAATCTCATCTGTGATACCGTCGGTAAAATAACTGTCTTCGACCGGCCCCAGATTATCGAAAGGCAGTACCACCAGCATTTTTAGTTCCGAATCGGAGGCCGGTTTACGGGGTACCAGAATCCCGTATCGGATCAAGGCTGCAAGGATGGCCACCATGAGAATCCCCCAGGCGATATAGGAGATGGTTCGCTTGGCTTCTCTTGGCGGCATCGCGCTTGATCGGGTAGGATCCGATTTCTTCATGACCCGGCGCAGATCCACAATGAGTTCATCCGCACGCTGGTAACGCCCGGACGGATCCTTATCCAGGCATTTGTTGACAATCTGCTCCAGTTCCATGGGGACACCCGTTCGCAATCCGGTCACCGGTTCCGGTTCTTCTCCCATGATGGAATAAACCACCGCCTGTTCGTATTCCCCCTTAAAGGGCCGCTGGCCAGTAAGCATCTCGTATAAGACGATCCCCATTGACCAGATATCCGACCTTCCGTCCACTTTTTCTCCCCGGGTCTGCTCCGGGGACATGTAGGATACCGTTCCCAGGGTGGTCCCCGTTTTCGTCAGCTTTGTTTCGCCCGTGAGCTTGGCCAGACCAAAGTCCAGAATCTTTACGACGCCATCCTCGGTCACAAAAAGGTTTGCAGGTTTGATATCCCGATGCACGATGCCCTTCCAATGGGCCTTGTTCAGACCTTGAGCTATCTGAACGGCGATGTCCACGGCCTCTTCGACTTTCAGAGGCCCCTCGACGATTTTCTCTTTCAGGGTTTGTCCCTGGTAACAGCCCATAACAATAAAGGTTTGATCTTCTTCGGTCTCATCTATTTCATAAATCGTGCACACATTTTGATGCTCCAGCGCCGATGCCGCTTGCGCCTCGTGCATGAATCGCTGTTTTGCCTCGGCATCGCGGGTCAGCTCCGGTGGAAGAAACTTCAAAGCCACGGTGCGTTTGAGCCTGGTGTCCTCGGCTTTGTAGACGAGGCCCATCCCGCCGCGCCCTAACTCTTCCAAGATACGGTAATGAGAAATCGTCTTACCTATCATCTTAATATCTCCTGTAAGGCCTTGCCGGGCCTGTCCGCCAATCTTTTTGGAGGATCATCGTGTACCCCCGAAAAACTACAGACCTTCAGCCGCCTTTAATATTCTGTTATAGACACGTTTACGATCCTCGACGATCAGCTTAAATTCAGTGTTATCGCGCAATGGATCGAATATCGGATTATTCTTCAAATGAAGGTATGGATAACTTCGATTATCTTGTATGTTTTCTCTCATATAAGCAATCGCTTCCTCTTCCATACCCAAAGCAATATAAACCATGTCCGTTTTCGCCAGGGCCAGGGCCTCATCCCTTTTCCCCTGTACTGCAAGCAAATAAGCTTTTCCTCTCTGTACACCGGGAATCTGAGGATCTGTTTCTTCCCAGCGGGCCAGCCATGCTTCGGCCTCCGCTTGCTGTCCTTTCATGATGAGTACTAGTGTATAACGATCGATGAATAAAGGCATATTGGGATTCAGCTCCAGAAACTTTTTCCAGTATCGAATTGCCTCATCGAAATCACCGCGCATGAAATACGCCATAAAAATCGCACCGTATTGAATGATGTAGAATGGATTCAAATCGACCGCTTTCTTCAGATGGCCCACGGCCTGTTCGTACAAACCAAGCTGTCTTAACGTGAATCCGACAAAGGTCTGGATTTCGGCATTATTGGGATTCATCGACAGGGCCATGCGGTATAGACGGAAAGCGCTCTTGAAATCTCCTGTCCTGTGGTCTTTGTAACCCTTTACGGCCATGGCGGAAACGATCTCCGGTCCCAGTACATATGCGGTATCGGCATATTGATTGAATTTATGAATCGACTCCGGATCACCTGACCAGGACATATGATGCATGTAGAGCAAGGCGAGCCCGGCATAGGCCAGCGCGTATCCGGGCTCGATCTTCAGGGCTTGCTGAAACATCTCTTCCGAAGCCCGTACATCCAGAGGCTGCTGAGTAAGCAACACCTGGGTAATCCCGTTCATTCCCTTCAGATAGTACTCATACGCCTCCATACTCTCGGGTCTTTCCCGTGTCAAAAACTCGACAGTCTCTGGTGTGAGTGTAATCTTCAGGGCTTCGGCGATGGCCTGGGAGACTTCATCCTGCACGTCAAAGATACTTTCCAATTCTCTCTCGTACGTATCCGACCAGACATGAAAGTTCGTCTCCGCATTGATGAGCTGACCTCGTACCCGGATCCGGTCATTCTCGACCTGCACACTGCCTTCTAAAATATGGGCCACGCCCAATTCCCTGCCGATATCCCGAATGTCCTTCTCTGTCTCCTTGTAGCGCATGACGGACGTCGTGGAACTCACCTTCAGCACACCGATCCGGGCCAACCTGTCATTGATGGCATCGGTCATGCCGAAACAGAAATGCTCCTGGTCTTTCTGCGGACTGAAATCCCGGAATGGGAGAACGGCAATGGAGTTTTCCCATTCTGTTTGTGCAATCATCCGACTCTTCGGCTGTTCTGTAGCGCGTCGGAACTTGAAAAACAGATACGTCGCACCCGTGAGGATGACACAGGCTGCGATGACTGCAGCAATGATCCCTTGAATACGTTTTCCACCGGGAGAGGGTGCTTCTTTCACCCGGCTCACATCGACTTTCAGCTTCTTCTGCAATCTCTTTAGATCCACACCCAGTTCGGATACATGCTGATAGCGGTTCGCCGGATCTTTGTCCAGGCATTTATCAACCACAGATTCAAATTCCAAAGGAATACCGGTCCGTAGAGCGGTGACGGGCTCCGGATGTTCCTGGAGTATGGAATAGACCACAGCCTGTTCATAATCCCCCTGAAATGGCTGTTGGCCTGTAACCATCTCGTACAACACCACGCCCACAGACCAGATATCCGACCGATGATCCACCTCAGACCCTTTGGCTTGTTCGGGGGACATATAGGCGACCGTTCCCAGAGTCGCACCCGTTTTTGTGAGCTTGGTCCGTCCGGAGAGCTTGGCCAGGCCGAAATCCATGATCCGGACATGGCCCTTCGGAGTAACGATGATGTTCTCGCTCTTGATGTCCCGGTGAACAATCCCCTTCTCGTGGGCCTCAGACAGGCCATCGATCAACTGGAGTGCGATGGTGATTGCTTCATCTAATTTCAGGAGCTGGCGCAATATCCGGATTTTCAGTGTTTCTCCCTCATAGTACGCCATCACGATGAACGTCTGACCATCTTCAGTTTCATTGATTTCGTAAATTGTGCAGATATGGGGATGATCCAGCGAGGACGCCGCCTGCGCCTCATGTATGAAGCGCTTTTTCGCCTCAGGATCCCGCGTCAGCTCGGGCGGCAGAAATTTCAGGGCCACGGTGCGTTTGAGTTTGGTGTCCTGGGCTTTGTAGACGACGCCCATCCCCCCCTCTCCCAATTTCTCAAGAATCTTATAATGCGACACAGTCTTACCAATCATTACTGACACCTCCCGCTTCGCGGGTCTGTCTGCTGATCCGCCATCTTGTTGGGCGGAGCCAAGCTATTATATTTTTAGATATTGAAGGCATGCCACCCTCGCCGAGCTTTTCAAGGATCTTATAATGTGATATAGTTAGTCCAATCATCTTTTCACTCATCTCATTTTCTTCTAACCGGTCCCAAATAACGGTCCAGCCAATTAAGCGTCTCTTTTATTTCTTCATTTCTGGGTATAGAATGGCCTGTTTCATAGTCTTTATGGACCTTGTGCTCTTCAGGAGTTCCTAAAAATTGGTACATTGGGACCTGGGATGTCTCGAACGGAAAGAGAAAATCGTACCGTCCGTTGAGCATCAAGGTCGGAGTCTTCACGCGGGGGGCAAAATTGATTTGGTCAACCTCAGGAACTTCTTCACTCCATTTTGCAAGACTAAATCCTCCTATGAAAAGAATGCATGCTTGAATTCGTTCTTCCAATGCCACAAACACAACTCCGATTGCCGCTCCCAGGCTTGCCCCATAATAACCGATTTTCTCCCTATCGATATCCTTGCGGGTTTCCAGATAATCAATAGACCTGGCTAAATCTTTGTACCAAAAAATCATCCGGCTTCTCCAGGCATTGGCTGAAGAAGGGGGAAAGACAAAACCATCATACCTTTCAAAGTTGGACTTATAAACAGGAAAAAGCACCGCTCGGCCGCTTTTAACCATGAAATCACCATATCCGTCACTAAGATTTTCACTGGAGCGTAAATTAAAAACTTCTGTCCCAGGAAAACAAATCACGGTTTGATAGGGTGGTTTGGTCTCTTTGGGAAGAAACAGATAGGCAATGATTCGCTCGTTTCCATAAGCAGCATTATAGGTAATTGTTACCTTTATCCAGAAAGGCGAAGAGTCATCAGAGGATTCAATCACCGGATAAAGCTCTGTCTTATCGTAAGAAAAAAGACTTTTGTAGATATTAAAAATTTCGTCTGAGACAGGTCTCTCCTTGCTGTAATCACGGAAATCAGCATGAGGAAATAAGGCAGCCGCTCCATCGGGACATGACTCAGGAGAAATACATTGAATACAGCGGAAACCATTACCAGCAGCCCTGTCAAAGGAAGGTCGTACATAAGGCGTATGGAACATATAATGAGGATCATTCCAGGAACCTCCCAGGATTAAACGTTTTCCCCCTGATTGATTCCAGCACCACTCCCTGACATTCCCTGCCATATCATAGGTGCCGTATGGACTCATTCCTTGATACATTCCCACCTGGCTCGGTCCGTTACCTCCAAAATGGCTTAACGGAATAATATGAAATCCTTGTTTTATACCAGCAGCCACCCTCCAGTGGTGGATGGTGGGGAGACGCTTTCCTGCAAACTCGGCGTAGGCAGCCGCTTCGTACCAGCTTATACCGGTTACCGGATAATCATCTTCACCTTCCGGATAAGACCCGATCTCCCAGGTCGAGGGACCCGGCCGACCTGTGGCATCCCGGAACTCTTCCATGGCTTCGTCCCATGATAGGACCCGGCTGCCTTTTACAAATTCATGCTTCCAGTATTCCTGTTTTTGGTATCCAAAGCTTTCCATAAATTTTTCATACTGGGCATTGGTCACTTCATATTTGTCAATCCAAAAATCTTTCAGAGGAACCGGCTCTATAACTCCGATATTATAAAAGTTGTACTTCGATATCTTGCCCCCGGGAATGCGAATCATCCCGGGAGGTACATCTTCTTTTTTATCCAGTTGGAAATGAAGTGAATCTTCAGATCCTGAGCTGGCTGCTTCTAGGGTTTGATACCCTTCCTTTTCAATTTTCCATCGAAAATATCCCACAGGAATTCTGACGCTGCCAATGGGAGATTGTCCCAGATACTCCCAACTGGCGACCTCTTCCTCATAGTTCTTTCTATAAATATTTGATGCTGAAGGATCTGTCTGGATAGAGACTTTTCTTGACATTTTTGGCCAGAGATCGGTGAGCACCGGGTCATCAGGTATCTGCTTTTCAGCCTTTAGAGCTAATTGAAAGGCTGTGATGTATTTTCCCTCATCAACAAGCTGGATAATTTCAGGGATAGCCTGCTCTCTGGCCCATTTGATTTTATAACTTCGCTGTAAAAACCAGAAAACGGCAAAGCACAGAGCGATGGCACCAAATACGGTTGGAATAATAAATTTGGGTTTGCGTATAGTCCGAAGCAATGACCTAAAATGTAAAATTTCATTTTCCTCTTCACTCAAGCCCGTCTGAGCCTGTTTTAGCTCTTTCAACACTACTCCCAAAGAGTAATAGCGTAATTTCAGGTCTTTCTCAAGAGTAGAATGTACAATACATTCTAATTCCGGTGGTACATTGGGATTTACCTTGCTAAGCTGAGCCGGTTTTTCATTCAATATCGAATAAAT
>CAZYTI010000018.1:0-238 GCA_964650065.1 uncultured bacterium | reverse complement strand
GTTCATAATCTCCTTTGAAGGGCAATTTTCCAGTCAGCATTTGATAGATTACCACACCAAGAGACCAGATATCGGTCCGGCGATCGACCTTTTCACCCCGGGCCTGCTCCGGAGACATGTACGATACAGTCCCCAATGTCGTACCCGTCTTGGTCAATTGGGATGGTCCCGCCAGTTTTGCCAAGCCAAAATCAAGGATCTTAACTTCATTGTCCTCAGTGATAAATATATTTGCCGG
>CAZYTI010000017.1:0-15925 GCA_964650065.1 uncultured bacterium | reverse complement strand
GGTATCCGAAGTTGACTCTTTTTTTCAGACCCTCTCTAAACCTGTCCGGGAAGATAGCCGAATATTTGGGGTTTTATAAAATTTTCAATGAAAACCCACAACATTTAAAGGACCGGTTCAAGCCTATTTATTATGCTTTGATGTATTTTATGCAGGATGAATATCCCAACGAGTATCGGAAGATGGGGGGTGAGTTAAAGCAGACGGTTGAGGAAATTGTCGAGAAGATTGGGCAGCTTGAGATGGATTATGCGTGATGCCTAATGTAAGTTCAGGTAACAAGATGCAGGATGCGGGGTGAGAGAAGCAAGAAGCAAAGAAGTAAGATGCAAAGAAGTAAGAGGTAAAGAAGTAGAGAAGTAAAGATTTAGGGATAGAAGTCATCCGGTGGTTAGTGGCTGTCAAATTGAAAGCACTGAAGCGTCTGCTTGACTGTTAATTTGTACTGATTTCCGATGGGAATTGTGGTTTTCCCTATCTTGATCATGTTGCCTTCGACCTGGTCGATGTGGGGGATGGAGACAATAAAAGATTTATGTGTACGCAAGAAAAGATCCGTGGGTAAGTTGTTCTCCATGGTGGCCATTGTTTCTGCGACCATCAACATATTATCTTTCATATATACTTTAACGAAGTTACCACATCCCTCGATGTATTGGATTTTGGAAAAACATACTTTGTGGTCTATCTTATCGGCTCTGAGGAAGATGAAGTCCTTTTCTTTTGAACGATTCTGATTGATGTTTATTGGGATTAATGCGGATGCTTGCTGTGTGATTTTATTGATCGCTTTTAAGAATCGTTCAAAAGAAATAGGTTTTAGAAGATAATCCACCACAGCGTATTCATATCCTTCAAGGGCGTATTCCGAATAGGCCGTGGTGAGGATGACCCGGGGGGGGCTGGTCAACGTTTTCAAGAAATCCAATCCGGTGAGCTCGGGCATTTTAATGTCCAGGAACATGACGTCCACGGGATGGGTGTGGAGATAGCCTGCCGCTTCCATGGCGTTGCCGCATTGTTTGACGATTTCCAGGGAAGGAAGGGAGACGATATATTTTTCCAGAACCCGACGGGCCAGGGGTTCGTCATCCACAATGAGGCATTTCAATTTCATAATTGGATTTCCAATTCAACCTTGTACGACGATTCATCCTCAAAAATAGACAATCGATGTTTATCAGGGTAGAGAAGTTTTAGACGCCTCTTCACGTTATCGAGTCCCATTTTTGTCTGTCCATTTTCTACGGGACTTGCTGAAAGCATCCTGCTGTTTTCAATGATAAATTTTAGATTATTATCTTCTGACGTAATGTCAATAGAGATATACCCGGCCTCTGCGGAGGCATTCAAACCATGCTTAAAACTGTTTTCAATAAAGGGGACCAGCAGCATGGGGGCGATCTGCCGGCCGTTGAAATTTCCATCCACATTCATCCGTACGTCGGCATTGTCGCTCAGACGGAGTTTTTTCAAAGCCACATAACTCTTCAAGAACTGGACTTCATCCGACAGCGGTACCGTTTTCTCCTTTGAATTGTCCAGGACATAACGCATTAAATCGGAGATTTTCAGAATGACCTCCGGTACACGTTCCGATTTGTCCAGGCTGAGGGAGTAGAGATTGTTTAACGTGTTGAAGAAAAAATGGGGATTGATCTGAGATTTGAGCAAAGCCAGCTCCGTCTGCATCTGTTTAAATTCCGCTTCCTGCAGGCGATATTGCTGTTTTACCCCTAATCGATAATACTTAAAACCTGAAGTCACAATGAGATAACCAATGGCAGTACCAATTCCAGAGGTTTGAGAGCCGGGCGTCTTTTCGATAATATGAAACACCATTTCTATGAGGAAGCCGGAAATCAGGATGATAACAGGTAGCGAAATAATATAAGGCAGGTATTTTCTCTGTTCAAAAAATTTTCTCTGTACATAGAAGTGAAGATAAACCGGGATTGGACCCGGTAATACCAGTATTGTCGATACTTTAAGCGCGGTTAAAGCTGTATCCCATACTAAGATGTTCAGAAAAACAAATGCATATGTGCAAAACCAGTAGAAAACGTGACGGAAAATTTGATTTTGCCACAACTTTTTAATGATTTTTTTTGGGGTACCTTCTTTCATGATTTAAATATACACTTCCTTTTTTTAAAAATCAAATTTTAGTGAAGAATGGATTTTACAATATAATTGATGGAGTTCATCATGAGTTACGAATAATTTATCATTTTTATTTTGAGAAATTGGCATGAATAAGCATATTTTTCAGGTTTGAAAGAAATTAAATCATATCGGAGGATATCAGCATCATGGAACTTTCTATTACAAATCTTTCCAAGACCTACGCCAATGGTGTCGTTGCTTTGGACGATGTCTCATTAGACATACCGACCGGTCTTTTTGGATTGATCGGTCCCAATGGGGCAGGGAAGACGACACTCATGCGGACGATTGGGACCCTTCAGGAACCCGATTCGGGCAGGATTACATTTGATGGAATCGATGTTCTGAAGCAGAAAACTGAGATCAAGAAAGCATTGGGATATCTGCCCCAGGAATTCGGATTCTACACCCGGGAGACTGCAATTGGTTTGCTGGATCATTTTGCCCTACTCAAGGGGATCCGGAATAGACAGTCTCGCAAGGAGACGGTCGAAGGGCTCTTGAAACGTATCAATCTCTGGGATGCGCGAAATCAGAGACTGGGTACCTTTTCCGGCGGCATGAAGCAGCGTTTTGGGATTGGTCTGGCCCTTCTGGGCAATCCCAGACTCATAATCGTTGATGAACCCACTGCAGGACTGGATCCGGAAGAACGTGTCCGTTTTCACAATCTTTTGAGTGAGATTGGGGAAAACATCGTCGTCATCCTTTCAACCCATATTGTAGAGGATGTGAGTGACCTCTGTACGAATATGGCGATTATAAATGAAGGTAAAATCATCTTAAAGGCGAAGACCCTGAAAGCCATTTTTCAACTTGAGGGAAAAATCTGGGAGACAGAAATACCCAAGGATAGTTTGGTCCAATATGAAGAAAAATATCGGGTCATTTCCACACGGCTTTTCGCAGGAAAAACATACATCCATGTTCACAGTGAAAGTCCACTGGAAAATGGGTTTTCAGAGGTGAAACCCTCACTCGAGGATGTATATTTTTACCATCTGAATAAAAGTGCCTAAAGTGCGCTGAAGTGAGCTAAAGTGCCTAAAATAGAAAGATAGAATTTCAATGAACCCTTATCATTTTTTTCTCTTTAGGCACTGCCACTGAAGGGAGGATCAACCACATGTTTTGCAATGTATATTTAAAAGAATTAAAGCGAAATCTCAAAAATCCGGCCATTTACATTTTTACATTTGTTGTGTTTCTTTGTACCTACATTTTTGCTGCCAATCTTGATCCCAACTCATATATGATGGGACTGAGTATTGCCAAAGAACTCCACAACGCTCCCATTCTCATCGCCAAGATGATGGCCCGTTTCAGCGTGATCGGGGTTCTGTTCATCATGGTCATAGTGGGACGTGCGGTCACACGTGATTTCGATGTTAAAATACAAGATTTTTTCTTTACGATCCCGATGAGCAAGTCATCCTATCTGGGTGGAAGGTTTTTGGGTGGGTTGACAGCAAACTTATTGATTTATTCCGGCGTGGTTCTGGGATTCATCACAGGCTGTTTTGTCATTGATCCGAAGTTTTATGGCCCGTTCCAGGTTTCAGCATTCCTGCTTCCGACACTCATCATTCTGGTTCCCAACTTGCTCTTCATCGGCAGCATCTTCTTTTCCTTAGCCACCCTGAGCAGAAGAATGGTGGCGACCTATTTAGCCGGTGTGGGCTTTCTGATGATCTACGGGCTGATTCAGGGCCTTTTTGTCGGATGGGAAAACGATACGGCTAAAATACTCCTGGATCCCTTCGGCATCTCTGCCCTGGGAGTCCTGACCAAATTCTGGACGGTATCCGAGATCAACCTCAATCAAATGCCCCTAAAAATGGCTCTCCTGTGGAATCGTATCATCTGGACTGGATTCAGCATGGCGATTCTTTTTTATACCTTGAAACGATTTCAATTTGTTTCGATTCAGGAAAGGAAAAAGGAAAAATGTTCTGCAGTCGAGTCAGTTGAAACCAGGGGTGTTCAGGTACTGGGAGCCATTCGACCTGCAGCCATTGAGGATAACTTTTCTTTCCATGTGAAGAAGTGCTTTCATCTTCTCTTTCGTGAATTCAATAGAATCGCCCTCCATCCTGCCTTTCTTATTTTGACATTCATGGCAATAGGGGAATTGGCCATGAATTTTATTTTTAATGTGGGCGATCTTGGCGAAGAGGTGTATCCTCTCACTTCGATCTATTTGGAACAAACGTTGCATATCTGGATCTATATGATCCCTCTCACGATTTTTTTCAGCGGTATGATTATCTGGCGGGAACGGGACAACATGTCTAACGAGTTTTATGATACGCTTCCGGTTCCCGACTGGCTGAGTTATCTTTCCAAACTTTCGACGATGATGACCATTCAATTCGTGTATGTGGTTTTGGCCATGCTCACCGGAATTGTCATCCAGGTGGTTGGCTTTGGGTATACAGAAATCGAATTAGGGCTCTATGTGAAACACCTGTTTGGCATTACACTGGTCAAATTCTGGTTTTTTACGGTGATGGTCTTTTTCATACAACATCTTACAAGCAACAAAATCCTGGGATTTTTTCTTTCGGCCCTTTATGCAGCAGCCGATTTAGTCATTTTCGAATTTCTGCATTTTGAAAATTTCTTGTTTCGGTATGGTCAGCTACCTCCGTTTACCTATTCCAACCTGAATGGATTCGGACATTACGGTTATGTGATTCTGTGGTATTCCCTATATTGGTTATTATTCGCTGGAATTCTTGGTGTCATCACCCATCTGTTATGGCGGCGGAACAATGAAACGGCCATGAAATTTCGAATTCGTGTTGGACTGCAGAAATGGAATCGACGCCTCCACTGGGTTTTGGGAGTTCTTTGCGTTCTGTTTCTAACAACAGGTGGATACATATGCTATAACAAATATGTGGTTAACAAATATGCATCGAGAAATACACGAAATAGACTGACGGCCGATTATGAAAAAAAATATAGCCGGTATAGAAAGACGCCTCAGCCCACAATTGTCAATGTGAAGCTTCGGGTCGATTTGTTTCCTGAAGAGAGGAAAGTAGACATAAAAGGTTTTTATATTTTGAAGAACAAAACAAATAAAGTGATCGACAAGATTTTTCTGAATCTTTCTGATTATTTCATTACGCAGATCAACAAGCTTGAATTTACTTCGGTAACACACCTTGAACACCGTGGCCCTGAGTATGGTTTTCGCATCTTCAAGCTTGAGAAACCCTTGACTCCCGGGTCGGAAATTCAACTTGATTTTGATCTGGTCGCCCAGGCCAAGGGGTTTACTGAAAACAATCCCAAGAACCAATTGGCTGAAAAAGGTACCTGTATCTTTGTGAACGGGGAATCGGAATACTTTCCCATGGTCGGTTACCTTTGGGATCTAGAGATTCGGGATGAGAGGGATCGTGAAAAATTCGACCTGCCCAAGAAACCCCAGGATATTCCCCTGGAGGAATCTGATCCTTCGGACTGTTTTCTCCGTTTTGATCTGACCGAGTATGAAGCCATCATCAGTACGAGCGGTTCACAGATTGCAGTCTCAAACGGAAACCTAATCAAACAAGGGACAGAAAACGGCAGAAATTATTTTCACTATCAATCGGAAGGTCTGATAGATAATTCCTTTGTGTTCGCATCCTCAGAATACGAAGTGGCCAGGGATGAATATGAGGGGATTCAGATCGAAGTGTATTATGATAAACAACATCCTTATAACATACAGCGTATGATCAGGGGGGTAAAACGATCTCTCGATTACTGTACAAATAATTTTTGTTCCTTCCCATATCGATTTCTCCGTATCGCTGAAATACCCAACTATGTTCGGTGGGGAGCGAGCTCCCAACCTACCCTTTTTGTTTGGCGTGAGAATGCCGGGTTCATCAGCAACCTGCAAGATCCCGAGGATGTTGACCAGGTATTTGCCATCTGTACCCACGAAATGGCTCATCAATGGTGGGCCTATATAATTAAGCCTGCCAATGCGGAAGGTGCGGAGATGCTCACCGAGACCATGGCCATGTATGTAGAGGTGATGTGCCTCGAAAAAGAGTACGGGAAGAAGATTGCCCGTAAATTCCTGAAAAAAGATATGGATAATTATCTGACGAGACGGAAAAAAGATGTGGCCGGTGAGCGTCCCCTGATGCGGAGTTTCCTTCGTCAGTATTATCTGAATTATCCCAAGAGCTCTGTCCTCATGTACGCGTTGCAGGATTACATTGGAGAAGACAAGGTCAACAGAGCGCTGAAAAATATTGTGGATGAATATAAACTCAGAGATGATCTGTTCCCCACTTCACTGGATGTGGTCAATGCCTTCAAGGCCGTGTCGCCCGATTCTCTGAGATACATCGTCACCGATCTCTTTGAAACCATCACGCTTTGGGAGAATAAGGCCGAATCAGCCACTTATGAAGTGCTGGAAAATGGAAAGTATAAAGTTAATCTGAATGTCTCGACTCACAAGTTCCTATCGGATGAAATCGGGACACAGACTGAAATTCCGATACAAGATTATTTTGATGTGGGCGTTTTCGGTAAAGACGAGAAGGAACTCTACTTGAAAAAACATTTATTTTCACAAGCTGAATCCACTTTGGAAATTATTGTCGATGAAGAGCCCGTTCAGGCCGGCATCGATCCCTACGTGATTTTAATTGATAGGGACAGGGCTGATAATAGGGTGGGGGTGAAGGCGGTGAGTCGTTAGCGGAAATATGGTATATATGGAATATAAGGGGTATATGGGGGAATAATAGGAATAGATGGAATTGTGGATGTAGGGGGATATAAGGGTATATGGTTGATTTTTGGTATTGTCATGCCACTTTAACAATATACCTTTATATCCATTATATCCCCTATTTCCCATTTAACTGTGTAGCCCGTTTGTTTCTAAAGAATATTTTTGTAAAATGAATTGACATTGTGCATATTTTTTATTAATTGAGGGATTGAAGGTGTTGAAAAATACGATGACATGGAATTTTTGACAGGATTTACTGGATGAACAGGATAAAATAAAATGAGATTGCATAAAACGATCCGTTTAAATCCGTCCGATCCCTGCCTAGCGGCAGGCAGGCGTTCAATCCGCGTTCTATTTCATTAAGTTCAATTTTATACTTTTAGTAAGATTTTCTGTCTTCAAACAGCAGATGTAGGTCCCACTGGAGAGGTTCTGTCCATTCCACACCAACTCGTGTAATCCTGCCTTTAAATCATCATTTAAAATTGTCTCTATCTCCCGGCCGAGGATATCATATATCTTGATTGTGACGTGCTGAGGTCGGGTGATATTGAAGATGATGGTTGTTTCGGGATTGAAAGGATTTGGATAATTCTGCTCCAGGTGAAATTCCATTGGAGGCCTATTCCGTTCAGCCACAACAAAAGTTTCTCCCAATTCGACCAGGACCGGATAGAAGACGCTATCCAGATCGGCGTCCCAGTTGTTTTCCTGAACCCGGTCGGCCATTTCTGCGACAGAGGCCAGCCAGATGTCCTCTCTGGTTCCCGGACCGGTCGGGAAGCCATAGTCCCGGATATAGATCCAATCGTTGGGTTCGTTCTGGGCGTGATTGTCCGGAAAATTCAATTGATAATCCGAATTCACCGAGTTGGCATATGCCCGGTCCGGATTCATGCGAACCCATAGTCCGGCGGCCTTTCGGAATCCGTCCCAGGCCTGATGAATGTGGGGTTTGGTTCGTGCCGCCTGGACGTGGTCATCCTTAGAGAACACGATCATGACCTTGAGATTTGGGAGGGCCGTTCCAATGTTCGGATAGTTGTGTACCGTTGTCCTAAATGGCCAGTGATCCTGGGTCTCCGCCGGAGTTGCCAGGTCTCCGGGCCAATTTTCCGGGGTCAGGGCTCCGTTATCCAACAGGGCCTGGGTGATGGCATGGGAGTAGTATCTTTTGCCGAAGAGTCTGGGAGAAATGGTTGGGTGGAGAATGTGTCCCGGAAGGGTATCCTTCGCAGCAAAATAGGGACGGGGCCTGGATTGGCCATCGTCGTACCAGCCCACGGTTGAGTAGTCCACTGTGAGGGTAGTCGGGGAGTAATCATCTTCATCATAAAACGGATTCAGTACCGGGTGCCGATTGTCGTCGAAATAGCCAATCTCCAGAGGGTACATCTCGTCCCGGGTGGGATTCTCGCGACCCACCAGGTATTTCACACCCGGCAACTCCGGCCCATGATGGGCCAGGACATTCGTGGCCACGACACCGGCATGGGACGATGCGAAGAGACCCACGTTGGAGGTCAGCAAGGTCATTTGTACTAAATCACCGATAGTCTTCCCATCAATATCGGGAATATCACCACAGGCGAAGCGGATAACATCCCTGAGCACTTTCAGAGAGTTGGGCCCACCGTAGTCATACTCCCCCTCACTCCGGGCACCCGTAGCCGCATCTTCTCTGCCGGGCCAGAGATAGGAGAGGGTCACCACACCGATCCGACGCGTGTCGTTTACCCGGTGGAATCCCTCAAACGCTACAAACCATGTAGAGACTTCCACGACGATGGGTGCCCCTTCGGGATACCGGGGTGTGTCGGGAGGCTCAATTTTGACGGCAATGTTGCCGGTACCGGGACTCATGACGTATGTGACCAGGGTTGAAGAGGTAGACGCAGTATTCTCTTGGTTATTATTGTATGAAAATCCTGAAAATGCTGAAACAGAAAAGTTCAGTATTAGAAAGCAATAAAATAAGCCATATTTCATGGATTTTCCTGACGGGAGGATTGTTGTATGATTCATGCTCTTATTCCTCGATATTTCAGTAAAAATTTTTAACTACAAGGCATTCTGTTCTTTTAGTAAACGATAAAAATACGATAATATTTTAGGAAAATCATTGACAATTTGCAAGAAATTTCTTTCCTTTATAAAATAAGTTTTATAAAATTATCCAACCCGATGTGGGCGTGTCGTATTTACGAATTTGTGGGATCCTACAGAGGAAAAGATGATGATATCTCAATAAAAGTAAAAAGCACTAAGGAAATTAAAACCAACTCTAAAGACGATATCTATAAGATTGCCAGTTTGTCGAGATAGATGTTTAATAATGGTAGTCCTCGATCCCGAAATCTTGTTTGGAACTCGTTCCGCTGCTTCGCCCGTGATTCTCTAAATTCCCGGCATGACTGCGCATGGAGCCTGGTGGTTTACTGCTGTGCGTGGGGGAATAAATTACAACTGCAGGTATTTTGTTGAAAGAATGCCCCGCCTGAGGACGGGCAGGCCCACCTGCCGGGTTCTTAAAATACTAAAAGTTTAATACAAATGCGGGCAGACTGAAAATTAAGCCGTATTGGAAGAGGATGAACTCGATGAGCAGTTCGCATGGTGCGATTACATTGAGACGAAACAAGAGAAACAGAGTTCTGCAATGAGGAGAAAAAAATAGCTGAAAGGAGCAAACCAATGATTTCGAATCGATTGTCCTGCTTTGTCGTTTTGGTTATCATCTCAGGAATCTTATTCACTCAATGTGAGGAGAAAATGAGCATGAAAGAACCAACTTTTAAGCAGGATGTGTCCTTTTTAAAACAGTATACAACGGTTATTGTTCTTTCTGATGAAAAAGGAAATGCCCAGGTGGCGATATGTCCCGAATTGCAGGGTCGTATTATGACGAGTACAGCTACCGGAGAAGGCGGGATGGCTTTTGGCTGGATCAATTACAATTTTTTCAAAGAGGGTAAGCAAGATGAACATATGAATGCCTATGGCGGAGAAGATCGTCTCTGGTTGGGTCCAGAAGGGGGACAAAATTCAATTTTCTTTAAACCCGGCGTGTCAATGATTTTTGAGAACTGGTTTACGCCTCCTCCCATCAATAGCGAAACATGGACAATTACGGGGCAAACTGAGACCAGCGCGGCCATGGAAAAAGAGATGCATCTCACCAATTACTCAGAAACAACGTTTGATTTACGGATTAACCGGAACGTTACCCTGCTTTCGGGTGAATCCGTCGAGGATTTTCTTAACGTCAAGCTGACAGACAGACTCGATTACATCGGCTACGAAACAGAGAATATCATCACGAACATCGGGGACCGGAGCTGGAACAAGAAGACTGGGGCTTTGAGCATCTGGATGTTGGATATGCTGAAAACGGGTCCAAATGTGACTGTGGTTATTCCGCATAAAGAGGGCGACGCCGATGATCTCGATCCGATTGCCACTACCAATTATTTCGGTGAAATACCCCCCGATCGGATCGTCACGGAAGAGGGTGTAATATATTTTAAGGCTGATGGCAACAAACGCGGAAAACTGGGTTTGTCCTGGAAACGCGTCAAGCCGTATGCCGGTAGCTATGATGCGGACAAGAAAATATTAACCTTGATCTCCTTTTCCGTTCCGGACCAGGAAAAACTCTACGTGAATTCTCTTTGGGAGGTTCAGGAAAATCCATTTAAGGGCGATGTGTTGAATTCCTATAACGATGGGCCGTTGGAAGACGGAAGTCAGATGGGGCCGTTCTATGAGATCGAGAGCTCTTCAGCCGCAGCATTCCTGGCACCGAAAGAGAGTCTGACGCATTATCACCGCGTTTTTCATTTTATCGGTGATGAGACAGCGCTCGATCAGATCGCTTCCGATGTCCTGGGCGTCGGTCTGCAAAAAATCACATCTGTGTTTTAGTGATTTTCGTAAAGAGACCTCATGTTTAGGCCAAAAACATAAGGATGACAATTATGGATGTAATTCAATGTGCTTGTTCTTATTGGCATTTATTTTCGTTGTGCCCGGTATCATTGGATACGTGCTTTATCCCGGATTGGTCAATGCCATTAATCTAAATTCCCTTCCAATATGTTTTACATGCTTCCAGAAGTAAGTTCAACGCCTTTTCATCTTGAATCCCAAATCTTTTGAGCACCGCTTCATCGAGATGGATAAATTTATAATGGTTGTCCTCGATACCACACAACATGTTGGCCAGATAGGTGATAAAGGTTTGATCACGCAGGTGATCCGGTGCTTTCGAGGGAGAATGATGGTTGTCGATGATCTCCGTGAGATATTCCGGAAAGTGCCATTTTTGGGTCATCATGGAGCCGATGGTGGCATGACTGATTCCAATGGAGATCTCCTCTACGAGGGTTGTTGCCTGAATGGCCTTGTCAGATAGGAGATCGGCAATTTTACCGGTGATATCTTTACCTATGGAAAGTAATATGATTTTTCCCAGATCGTGCAGGAGACCGG
This sequence comes from uncultured bacterium, assembly GCA_964650065.1. Lineage (GTDB taxonomy): Bacteria > Zhuqueibacterota > QNDG01 > QNDG01 > DSAB01 > CAZYTI01. The sequence goes on along the minus strand of CAZYTI010000017.1, from coordinate 4,512 downwards.
ACATATAGACGTACCGAGCCATCTGTTTCAAGTTGTATTTTTTAGCAATATAGGCTGCATAAACGGCCGTTTTTTGGCAATGGGTCCAAACATCGACAAAGGCGGCGAATCGCTGCATCAAGATTTTTTTTGCACCTGCGGTTAATAACAACTCCTCCAAGTTCAGCATGCCGATGTTCTTGACAGCAACCGTCACATCATCGGTTCTTTTAACAGATCCCATACTGGCCGAATTCGCGAGTTTCAAAACATCGGCAGTGATGGACGGATCGGTGATGATTCTGTCAGCGATATTCACAATTTGAGATTCAGGGTCCTTGCATAAATCGATGAGATCCATGATGTTCGAGGGCAGGGTCGGTAAAAATTGGACTTCTTCGAGGATCTGCTCTTTAACGGAAGTCATGACCCGATTGGGCCTGAGCTCGAAGGGTACGGAGAACACGGCTTTAGTCTCACCATTGTTGGATGTGATTTGAAACACAGAGGGATCGATGCCGGAGTTTTTAAGCAGGAAATAGACCATATGTATTCCGAGCCCTGCACCTTCAGATTCATCATAGAACTGATTGTATGATTCGATAAATCCATGGCAACTTTTCACTTTCTTCAATCGCGCATTGATACGTTCCCTTTCTGATTGGGAAAGGGATAAATTATTTGATATTTCAATTCGCATACTGTGATCGATTTTTTTAATATGAATTTTGATATACAGATTCTGATTCTTTAATTCGTCGTTATAAGCGCCGATATTACGGAATACCTTTTCTTTGAACTCCTTTATGCCCTTTTCATAATCTTTTGAATCTGCAATACTCAGTTTGGCCTTTTTAAAATAGAGTCTCTTGAGGTTTGCTTTATATGCGTTGGTGAGAAGTTCGTGGATGACTGCACCTAATGAATCAAAGAAAAACAGCAAGTTATAATTAGCCAGGAGTTTTAATAACAACGCATCTAAAAATTTGAGTTTTTGGGAGTTAAGGTAATAATATTTTAAGGTTATCGGTTTTCCCTCCTCGAAACGTTTTAAAATGGCTTTGTGTCTTAAATTTTCCATGGTCTCATGTCTTCTTTGTCATTTGAATTTCAATTTACTATATTATACATTCAGTTTCAACTGTCATATTTATTATACGCATATTTTTTATTTGGAGTTTTATTGAATTGCAAAGATTGTTATAAATTTGATGATAATCGTAACCATCATCCAACGAATCCGTTTACAATTAAATAGGACTAAGTCGAAAAATGGGATGCTCATCAATGAAACGACCTTTTTTTATGCTTCTCTCGAGTTTATTGGTCGCCCTCTTTTTGATTCCGGGATTGCTTAAGGCGCAGGATGAGTTTGATACTTTACTCGAGTTTGTCCAGAACAAGAGTCAACAGTCATACGACTCTATTCAAACCGTCTTCTTTAAGGGGCGTTCCAAAACATATATTTATTTTGGTTATTCACCATTGGAAGTGAATCTGGTCCCCCTTTACGATGAATACTATTTTGACGGGTATTGGATGAAACCCGACTCTCTGAGATTGATCATCAGAGCCATGCGGTCAATCGATCCGGATTCGGACAGTACGAAGACGACGATTATGGATGACATGCCGCTCCCCAATCCTTTCCATTATATATATGATCCTTCCATGCTGGGATTCGATAAGGAAGAGGAGGATAAAATCTGGCCTCTGTATCCTTTTGCCGCAGGGGGGGACTCGATCTATGATTATCATCTGGAAAATGAAATCGGTTTTGGTGAAAACAGAATATTTGTTGTGCGCGTCGAACCTTCGGATCTGGATATGCCCGCCGTGGTCGGGACCTTCATGATTGATGCCCACAGGCATGAAGTCGTCGGATCGGATGTCCATTTCACTGAGGCCACGTCCGTTTTTGTACAGGCGGGAAAAAAGGAGGGGAAGGTTTTCAAACTTCTGGTAACCGGTACTGACCGGCATCGCATAAAAACGGAAAAGGCGCTCTTGTATTCGTCATACTGGCTGCCCCTCACTATGGAGGAGGAGTTCGAGCTCAGATTATGGGGAATGGATGTTAAAATTCACCGATTTATTGATTTTGATTCTTACATCGTCAATCCGGGGGAAGTGGATACCACTTTCTTTTCCGGCGAGAAAATTGCTTACCGCCGCGATCCCGAGATGGAGAAAGAGGTGTTCAAGGCATTGGAATATCGCAACCGGTTGTCCAGGGAGGAACAGGAACTCATTGTCGGTCAAATCAGGGACAGGTTGGTTTCTTCGGAAGTCTTCAAAGAACTCATCGATTCAGAAGCACTGGCCAGGGAAGCCACAAAATTGACCTTGCAGCAGAGGTATGGCCGGCATCTTCGATCTGCACAAGGCGTGGGAGATTATGTGCTCTATAATCGAATTGAGGGACTGCGGTTGCATCACGGTTTCGTGGTCTCGGATTGGTTGGTGAAAAATAGTTCATTTTCTCTGTCGGGTGGATATGGATTGAGTGATGAGAGATGGAAAGGAGAATTCGGTTTCTTCAGCTATTTTTCAAGACATAAAAAGTTCTTTTTTGATGGCTCTCTTTTTCACGCAGTCGGATATGAGGAGAATCGGAGAACCATATCTACACTAAAGAATACCTATACCAGTTTTCTTTTGAAACGAGACTATCGGGATTATTATTACAAAACAGGGGGGCGGTTGGGGCTCGGTTATCGAGTGACCGAAAAAATAGTACTGAACCTGTCCTATGTCTCTCAAATGGAAAAGGGTGCCAAAAACAATACGAAATTCAGTCTATTCAGTTACAAGCGTCCTTTTCGAAGTAATCCAACTGTATTGGAGGGAAAGTACCATGGATTGACAGCGGCATTGATGTATCGTTCCCATGAACTGAATGGAGAATTACAGTTGGAATGGGCAGATTCGGGTCATCTGGGGGGGGACTTCTCCTATCGATTGGTCAAAGCCGGTCTTCGCCGCCGTTTTAAAATAACGTCCCACAGTGATCTGCATCTTCATGGATCCGGTGGATATGCCTGGGGCGCATTACCGCCCCAGAGATGGTTTGATTTTGGCGGCAAATCCTTTCTTAACTACCATGGTAACTTGAGGGGCGTTGCCTACAAAAGATTCACGGGAGATCGCATGGCACGAGGAACGCTGGAATATGCCATCAAAGGCAGGACCTTTTACGATATAGGACTGAAACAGGATTGGATAAAGGCTCTGAAACTGACCTTTTGGGTTGGCACCGGCTGGAGTGAGTTGTCCGAAAAGAGTAAACACCTCGTGAGGGATCTGGATGTTCCCATGGAGACGACAGATGGTATGTACCATGAATTTGGAATCGGGATAGGCGATGTTTTAAACATTTTTCGCTTCGATTTTATTGGGAATAACATCTCCGGTAATGAGATACTCGTACGATTCAATATACTTCAATAATCTGTGGCAATTTTCTACTATCTCATAATCACCGATCAGCATAATTTGTGTAATCAGCGGTCCCTGGTTATGCTATCCGATTCTTCCTCTGTGATTCCATGATGAAATGGATCAGCTGTCCTCGACTCTTCACACCCAATTTTTGATAAAGACTGTAGATGTGATTTTTCACGGTACTAATGGAGATAAAAAGTTTGTTCTCTATTTCCTTGTTGCTTTTTCCACGTAAAATGAGTCCTGCAATCTCACGCTCTCTTTTGGAGATGTGATATTGATTGTATAAGTTGTCAAGATCGGCCTTGTCATCAATTCCCGATATCGTGTTTTCATGGTATCGCAGAAAAAAGTGTCTGAACCAGAAGAGCGGGAACAGGTTGAAGAGGAAAAGGGTCGTGAGGACCATGGTGAGTTGTGGAGTCATGGGAAACCATCGGGCGAGGAGGAGGACACCATGGCACAGGAGATAAAACAGACTGAATGAGAGTATGAGTTTTTGTTTTGTCTTGTCCCTTGTCATTACCCCAAGGATGAACATGAGAACCAACGACACATGGAACAAACCAATGGTTATCATATAAATATATCTGTTCCCGACGATGAGCGAATTTTGCATTGCTTCATTCGGAGATCCAACAATTCGAAATCCATAGAAGAATAGCGTGAGAATCATCCCTGGAATCAGATACAGTCTGGCTTTTGAAAAAATCGACTTTTCTTGAAATTTGAGAATCAGCCAGATGAATGAACCGGTTCTTCCAATGAGAAACAGAGAACCGAACGGACTGATCCTGTCCATTAATGCCGAGGTTTGAAATAGCAGGCAATTACCAAACATAAAGGAGCAACAGTATTCGGTGATGAGACTGATCAAATAAAGTAGATTCGAAAAGATGATGAAGTAGAGCAGGGGACGAAGAAAAGTGTAGGAATAGGTCTTAACCATCTGAACCGTGTAGACGATGAGTCCTGCTCCAATCATGAGATTGAATATGTAAGAAAATATTTCGATGTGGATCATTTTCTTCCTGTCCCTCCCGAATGTAATCCCAGAAATTAATAAAATAGTGAAAAATAGCCGGAATA
>CAZYTI010000016.1:0-16076 GCA_964650065.1 uncultured bacterium | reverse complement strand
ACTCCCCTTAAACACAGGCTTGAGACAACATTTTGAGAGTTTCAAAAATGAATTGTTGAATAATCCCAATATCACCCACATCACAACTGGTCAGGCCCTCCCCTATGATGAAGATTATAAAACCAGTGGCCTTGAATGGGATGGAAAAGATCCGGAAATGGTTTCCAATATTCGATATTCCATTACGGACTTTAATTATATTGAAGCTTTCGGAATGGAAATCGTCAAAGGGCGAAGTTTTTCACTAGACTTTCCCGGGGATAGGAAAAATTTTGTCATCAATGAAGAAGCAGTGAAATATTTTGATATGGATACGCCGATTGGCCAGCGACTCCGATTCTGGGGCAATGAAGGCACCATCATCGGAGTGGTTAAAAATTTTCACCACGTCTCGCTGCATAGAGAAATAATGCCGCATGTGCTTACAATTAGTCAGAACTATGGCCGTTGGCTGAGGTTTATCTATGTAAAAATCAGGTCAAACAATATACCAGATACCATCAAAAACATTGAAGAGACGGCAAAAAGAATCGCACCTGACTATCCCTTCGAATACAGCTTTCTGGATCAGGGGATCGGAGATCTCTATGACACCGAACAAAGACTGGGACAAATTATAGGTTATTTTGCATGTGTAGCCATATTTATTTCATGCCTGGGGATATTCGGACTGTCGGCATATACCGCTGAACAGCGGACCAAGGAGATCGGCATTCGAAAAGTCATGGGTGCATCAATTTCGGATATTGTCTTCTTACTTTCAAAGGAATTTTCTCGATGGGTCATTTTAGCCATCGTACTTTCCTATCCCATTGCCTGGTTCAGTATGCATAAATGGCTTCAGCATTTTGCCTATAAAACACCCCTCAGTTGGGTGATATTCCTTTTGGCCGGAATGTTGGCCCTCGCAATCGCTCTGTTAACGGTCAGTTATCAATCTTTGATAGCAGCGCGATCCAATCCTGCGGATTCATTGAGGTTTGAATAGATTGAGACGACGGCTAAATAAAAACATGACGAGTCCGAAAACAATGTCAAACGGGCCTTCGCAGACAATCCAGAACCATGGCATTCCCTCCACCCAATCAACGACAGCGAGTAACAGACCAAACAGCATAAAGGTGACACCCAGGTACATCAGTACTGCCCGATGTCGGTGAAGGTCAAAAGATAGAACCCATAACAAACCACCCATCAGAGCGTAGAATGCCGAAGTGGATCTTGCCAGATACCCAACCACCGATGCATTTGGGAGTTGCCCCATCCCCAACCACTCGTGAATAACGTTCATCCACGAATAAGGCATGATGGCAAAGAAAACGGCGAGTAGTGAAACGCTGCCTACGATTCGAAGAAACAATGTAAAAATATATTCCCTCTGAGTAGTCAATTCCTGTTCAGACATGGCCAATACTCCTTCCAACAGGGATCTGAAACTCTGGTTTGCGAACTAGATTGTTAATTAATATTCACTTGGATTTCTTCTTTACCGTATTTAAAATCCTGCTGAGTAGAATATACTGTAACAATGATTGAAGAAGTGGATATTATTTCTGTAACTAGGCTGGATGAGCATTCAGCCGAATTTCATATAATATGAAGTGCAAATCCGCCTGTTCACTCCTTTCAAAAGATACTCATAATGGCAGATATAAAATTTTACCTGCTAACTCACTTTCGTTACAACATTCATAAATTAACAATATATTACCAATAACTTGGCTAATCCCAATATCCTGTTTTATTATTAAAATCGCTGGATTCTCTTTACCATTTCTAATGCGTTCATATGCAAATCGAGGAATAGTTACTAAATCTTGAGTTAGCAATACTCGATTCTCTTTATGAGCATAATCAAGCACTATCGGATCTTCCGCTCCTGATAGTCCAATATCCTGAATTCTTTTTATATCAACATTTGAATTCCTTAATACTATTCCTCTTATAATATGATTATTGAAATTCTCATCAGCTAAAAAGCGAATCATACTTAATTTTTCCTATTTCGACGTTTTGCCAATCGTTCACGAATATTTTTGGTGTCAAAATGAATTTGAATACTTTTTTGAATGTCGCTAGCAATTCGATCGTGTTCTTCAAGATAAGACTCAACCTTTTCCTGATAATTTAGATAATAACTTATTGCTGAATATACATCAGCAAGCTTTAAAACAGGATACTGATATACTATTTCTTCACATGTTGAACCATTCTTAAATGCATATATAAGTGTATTCAAAGTAACTCTAGTTCCTCCAATTCTTATTACACCTTCTGAATCATATACAAAGGGTGGAGGCGTTGATGCAATTGAGAATTCCATTTTTCAATACTCTCCATATTTTTACTATATTATCATTACAATATAAAATATAACACTTTAATATTAACATGTCAATAAAATCTTAACACATAATGTAACTCATGCCCGATTATGATAATAAATCATAAGGAGAACTGAAATATGAAATATAAATCTATTGAAATCTAAGTATAAGTATGGAGTTAGAAAAAAAACCGGCCTGATTTTTGCACATTACATATTTCGATTTTTTCATTTCTGATTAAGAGATAAATAATTCGAGTAAAACGGTTGGATCGATCATATGTAAGGAGGGCAACATGATGAAAGGAAAATTAAGCGTAATATTCGTCGTAGTACTTCTCCTTCTAAACATTGGGATTTGTGTAGGCATTCAGGCTCAAGAGGCCAGGGATCAGAAGAGCCAACTAACCGTTCCATGGGATGAGTTCAAGAAGTTATTGCATCTCGATGAAAACGAAATTGTTATTTCCATGGAGACGTTTCAAAAGATTCTTGAACAGACGGGAACGATAACAAAACCGGCCCATACGGTAAAAGAAGGAAACGTCGTACTCACACGCACCGAATTCAAGAAACTCATCGACCAGATGAAACCTCCTGCAGGTATAGGCATAACGCCTCCTTTTAATTATTTAATCACTAAAGCCACCTACTCGGGGAAGATGAGGGAGACCAATACCGAATTCAAAGGGACTTTTCATGTACACGTATTGAAGAAGGATGTCTACTTGAAAATACCACTTCTATCCCAGACCATTGCCCTGGAGGATGTCCGGGTAGGAGGTGACCAGGCACTGATCGTAAGCGAGAGTGGATTTCATCATGTTGTCCTTTCCAAACCTGGCGAGTATATAGTAGAGGCGTCGTTTTCTTTAATATCATCTCTCGAAAGGGGACCCCATCGGGTGGATCTCACAATACAGCAGACACCCATAACGTTGCTCAGTCTAGAGCTGCCGCTGAAAGATATTGACGTGGAGATACCGGAGGCACGTCAGGTAGTGACGAGCTTAAGGGGCGGCTCAACCTTCATCAATGCGATTATTGCACCGGGCAGGGTCATCAGTGTCCGGTGGAGAAAGAAAGTCGCAATAACCGAAAAAATTGAACCCAAACTCTATTGTGAGATTTATCATCTGATTTCTATCGAAGACGATGCTTTAAAAATAAATTCGGATATCAACTATAACATCCTCCACAGCGAGGTGGATGGTGTTCGATTTTCAATTCCTGAAGACATGAATGTTCTCACCGTTCAAGGTGAGGGAGTCGGAGAATGGCAGGAGACGTCTGAAGAAGATCAGCGTCTAATCATTATTCCATTTACCTATGGTAAAAAGGGGAATATCACCGTCCATGTCACTTCGGAAAAAGCCCTCTCTGATTCAGGCACTGCTACGGAATTTTCAGGAATCACAACCTTGGAAACAGTTCGTGAAACGGGATTTATCGGCATTGAGCTGAACACGAGTGCCGAAGTAAAAATAATAGAGAGTGAGGGATTGGAAAGGGTGGCCATGCAGAATCTTCCCCAACCTCTGTACAACCAATCGGTAAAGCCCCTCATCCACGGATTTAAGTATCTCAAACATCCCTTTCATTTGGTCCTCGACATAGAAAAGCATGAGAAAATTGGTGTGCCTGTTGCAACAGTCACCTCGGCCAATGTGGTCACACTGTTTACTGAAGACGGCAAGGTGGTTCATCGCCTGGTGTATCAGGTCAGAAACAGTTCAAAACAATTTTTAAAAATCAGGCTTCCCAAAAAAGCGGATATCTGGAGTGTGTTTGTCTCAAATGGACCGGTCGAGTCATCCATCAATGCGGATGGGGAACTCCTGATACCGCTCATACGATCTCGTTCTGTGGAAAACCGCCTCGACACCTTCCCGGTCGAAGTGATATACTGTCTTGTTGAAAAGCGATTCTCGATGATAAATTCACGAAAATCCAGTCTCCCTGCAGCCGATTTGCTGACGAGTCAGATCATATGGTCGGTCTATCTCCCGAATGATTACTCCTACCTCTATTTTAAAAGTACCTTGGAGAAAGAGGAGATGATACGAGGAGTGAATGTTTTCGCACGTTCTCAAAGACGTTTCGATGAGGAGGCAATGGAAGCCTTTCCCGAATCAGTCGGAGAGGAACAGGTTGAAATGGACAGAGACGAACTCAAGAAAGTGTACAAAGGGAAGGACTACAAGAGTAAATTCAGGAATCTGCCGTTAAAGGAGGATCAGTTGTCAAGTCAGATTCATGCGGAGCTCGAGTTCAGCGGTCGTCTCGAGGGCCTGGCCCAACAACAAATACCTCAGGCAGTCGTATCAGGAACACAAACCGGCATATTACCCATACAAATAGAGATTCCCACAGGCGGGCAGGTCTATCGATTTGCTAAGACAATTGTTAAGCGTGAAGACGCTTTAACGATGAGTGTGATATATACTCAAAACTGGGTGACGAAAGTGGTCAAATGGTTTATTGTCATCTTCATTCTCTGTATACTCTATCTGAAGAGAAAGCTGTTAAAAAGTCTATTTCAATGGTCGAAGGAAAAATTCGACGATCTGCAGGTTATTATCAAGCGTCATGATGAAACCATGAATAAAATTGCCAAATCTGTGATGACACCTGTTGTTTTATTCGGTCTATCCATTATCTTTTTCTTTGTTTCTAAATATCTGACCCTCCTGACACTCTTTCTTTTATGGATAAGCCTGGTCTATCATATTGTAAGTCATTATAGAAGTAAAGAAAAAAGTCAGGGTAAAAAAAGTTAAATCAACCGATGGCCTGGTTATCCAAGGCATCAAGGTTGAGAAAATCATTTTCGTTTGTATTCATTTGAAGACACTGACACGGCAACCACGGGACGATCAGATAATCGGTCACAATCATAATTTTCGCAATGTTTATTGGAATCCTTAAGGAAATTTTTTCTTGATGTTTTGATAAATTCGTAGTATACTCTGAGAAAGCTTAAAAATACCTGTCTGTTCTGTAAAAAGACACATTCATCACAGGATGCACCGACTGGTTTCGTCCAGTCATCTTTAAAGTGGAGAGGATCGAAAATGAATGATACCAATGATTATATCGAAAAACTCCATCTATCTGACTTCTTAAGAGCATCCGTCATACGGTCGGCAATTCAATCTCTCGAACTTCCCCTGGGAAGTCATGGTCTGGACGTCGGATGCGGAATCGGCAGCAATACCAAATTATTGGCAGAAGCAGTGGGTTCCCGTGGACATGTGACCGGATCAGATATCAATCCTGTTTTTTTGACGCATGCCAAAAAAACATTGAGCCAATCTGATCTCTCTGAACGCATCTCATTTCGTAAGGGAGATATTCATGCCCTTCCCTTTGAAAATGATTTCTTCGATTGGGCCTGGAGTTCTGATTGCGCGGGCTATCCGACAGGTGAACTTCTACCCGTGCTGGAGCAACTCATCCGTGTTACGAAACCTGGTGGCCAGGTTGCAATTCTCGGTTGGTCTTCGCAGCAACTGCTTCCAGGTCATCCCCTGTTTGAGGCTCGATTGAATGCAACCTGCTCGGTACTTGAGCCCTATATTACAGGAATAGGACCCGAACAACACTTCTTGAGTGCCTTGAAATGGTTTCGTAAAGCAGGATTGAAAGAAATCGGAACCCAATCATTCGCCGGGGATGTTCATGGTCCTTTGAATAAAAATCTCCAAAAGGCTATATTGGCATTTTTTGAAATGCTCTGGATCGATCCCCAATCAAAACTTACGCCTGCAGATTGGGAAAAATATCAGCTTCTGTGCACACCCGGATCGCCGGATTTCATTCTAAATCTTCCGGAATATTACGGTTTCTTTACTTATACGATGTTTCATGGTAAAGTAAAAAATGTGTAACCACTGTCTTATGTCGCAGACACCTTAGACCACGTTTTTAAATATCCATTGAAATAAACTATCTTGACATTCCCGTCCCGATACTGTATATTTGATAAACTCATCTTATTATTGTAGTTGTGACTCTTCCAAATCGATAATGGTCCCAAAAAATAATGACGTTATTTCATATCATGGAGGCACACCATGACGACACAAGACAATCAAGCAACGAACAACCAGGACACCCAAAAGAGTGCTTTGGACAAACGATTGGATGCCATTGGCTGGGGATTATTCCTGATCATGATAGGTGGTTTATGGCTCTTACCTGAAGGGATGCTTCCCGATGGAACCTGGCTCATCGGGATGGGAGTCATCATACTGGGATTGAGTGCGTACCGAATATTCATCGGCATCAGAGTCAGTGGTTTCTGGACCGTTATCGGGATCCTCGCTCTGGGCTTTGGGCTATCCGAGGTCTTCTATCTGGATCTTCCCTTAATACCCATTCTGCTCATTCTGTTTGGAGTCAGTATGATATATAAGTATTTCACCAAGAAAGAAGATGCAGAAAACAATCAACAACAGTCAAATAGCGAATAAAAAAATGAACAACAATAATTTGGGAAGCATTTAAATTCACTGATACAGCAAGGATATTACTCTATGTTCCAAACTGAATGGATCCTTTTCCTGCAATCATATTCAAACGAATTCCTGGATTCTTTTTTCAATCTGATCACGAATCTTGGAAACATCTCATTTATCAGACCCTTTCTCATTGCCATCCTCTTCGGGATAAGTTATAAAAAAGGGTATGTCTTAATCCAATTGGTCATATGGAACGAGCTTGCCACAATGTTTCTGAAAGAACTATTTGCACTTCCTCGACCCGTCAATGTCGACTCCCGTGTCCGGCTTCTTGATAAAGATTATCCCAATCCGACACCCCTGTATGACATGGGCGCAAAAAGTTTTTGGGGCCCTTTCCCGGAAAAGGCCGTGGCATATAATCGTACCCATCGCCTCGACACATTCGGATTCCCTTCCGGGCATACCAGCGGTGCTGTAAGCCTCTTTGGGTCCGTTTCAGTTTACTTTCGAAAGCAATGGATTAAAACCATTTGTATGACACTGATCTTGCTCATCCCCCTGTCGAGGATGTATCTTGGACGGCATTTCCCGGCAGATATTCTTGGTGGCTATCTTGTAGGATCGTTCTTTCTTTTTGTTTTCTATCGATTTCTCTATCAAAATGAACAATTGAAACAATTCATATTCAAAATAAAGAAGAATAAAAAACTCGATTTAAAAGCACTAATATTTATATCTTATTCCCTCGCTGCGCCCCTATTATTTTTGATCATTCCGCATATGAATGCCCAATACTCAGCAAGCCTGCTCGGAGTCAACCTGGGTTTCTTCCTTGTCTGGTTTAAAGGAATACCAAATGATGAAGGTTCTTTAGTCGTACGACTAATACGAATTCTACTTGCATTTATCGTCTTTACGCTCTCCAGAATTATTATAGAACAGATATCGGAAATCCTGTTTACCAGTGTAACGGATATTACGGAATATATCTTTGAATCTCTCATTATGGTGATTTCTATTTGGGGCTCAGTCGAACTGAACATTAAATTACACTTATTTAAAAGATCTCAAGATAACACATCATCATTGAATGGTACATTGCCATAAATCTGATCCGTGTGAAAATAAAGTATGGATCGATTCGTTACAAATTTTATTATGCATCAGTAATCAGGTGACTCCGGATATATGAGGGGAGGACAGTCAAATGGCTGAAGAAAAAGAAATGAAATGGAATTCAAATAATAATAAGTACCACAGTGGCATTCTTGTCTGTCTTTTAAGATTCCTCATCATAGTCGGTTTGCTCTTGTCGACAGGCGAGGGATTCACACAAATCAGCACCGATTCGCTTCTTTTCAATAAAACGGTTACCCTCGCCGCGAGCACAAAATACAAAGCCAGAGCCTTCAAGAAATTTATTATCGGAGCGCATTATCGTGAAGAATGGACACAACCCGTTGAAATGCCGGTCTTAGACTTAGAGAATTCTGCGGGTGGATTGATTCCTATTCGAAAAACGGGCGGTATGCAATCAATGAGTCTCATTATTGAAACGACTCAAGGCCATCGATACATGTTCAGAAGCATTGATAAAGATCCATCTAAACTTCTCCCACCAGAACTCAGAGGAACGATTGCCGAAGATGCATTGCAGGATGGTATCAGCACCGCATATCCGTATGGTCCACTCATTGTACCTTTAATTGCGGAAGCAGCCGGGGTTTACCATACAAATCCCAAATTGGTCGTCTTACCTGATAATAAACGGCTGGGCCCATTTCGTGATGAATTTAGCGGTGTTGCAGGTATGATGGAAGAGTTTGTCAGCAGTGGTCCAAATGAAACACCTGGATTTGCAGATTTGACAAAAATAATTGGTATTGAAGAATTACTGTCACTATTAGAGAATAGTTTTGATGATCATGTCGATCAAAGGGCATATTTAAAAGCACGCCTACTCGACATTTTCCTGAGCGATTGGGATCGACACCCCGATCAATGGCGCTGGGCGAGACTCGAGAAAGAAGGAAAATATCATTGGCATCCAATTGCTCTCGATCGTGATCAGGCCTTCATAAAATTTGATGGATTATTGACTTCATTGGCCGAAAAAAGATACATCTATCCTGGATTTGAGGGATTGGATAAAAATGACCCCGATATTTGGAGTTTGACTTTCGATGGTCGACATACGGATCGCATCTTTTTAAATGCACTCACCAAAGAAGCATATCGCGAAATAAGTGCGGAATTTGTTCAAAGCGTCACGGACGAAGTCATCGAAATTGCGGTACGACGATTACCTCCCCCGATTTATAACATAAGCGGTGAGTGGCTCGAACAAAAACTCAAAGACCGCCGAAACCGGATGGATAAAGCCGCCCGATCTTTTTAGAAGAGCCTTGCTGGCCATGTTGAGATAGTGGGGCGTAACAAATCCGAATATGTGGAGATAAACCATCTAAATGGCTCACAAGTTGAAGTAAAGATCTTCAAGCGTGACAGGGGAATTGGAGGCGAAAGAGGAGATCTGATTTATCACAGGATTTTTAACAATAGTGAAACGAAAGAAATACGACTCTACCTTATGGGTGGAGACGATAATGTCGACATATCAGGTAGTTCTGACAGTCAAATATTGATAAGAATCATTGGTGGACCGGGAGACGATGAATTCAGCAATTTATCGAATGGTAAGACTGTTGTTTATGACACCAAATCGAATACAAAATTAAACAATACCGGCAGAACTGTATACAAATCCGGCAGCATTGATTCGGTCATCAATGCGCATAACTATGCACCGCTTTACAGGAGCCATGGGAATCTCATCATTCCCTGGCCATTTTTATTTGCGGACAGTGAAAATGGTCTCGTGTTAGGCGCAGGAATACAGATCAAAAATTATGGCTTCAGAAAAGAACCTTATGCCAGTAGTCTGACCTTCCAGAGCAAGTATGCTTTCAAAACTGAAGCAATACAGATTTCCTTCAGCAGTAAATTTGTGGACATTTTCTCAAAAATCGGACTTAAACTTTCAGTTAAATTCGATCCTTTTGAGAAAACATACTTTTACGGATATGGGAATAAATCTCATAAAGATTCTGACATGGAACTTCTGGACTTCTACCATGTTTATTCGAAACGACTCCTGGTTAAATCCATTTTCAATACCGCTCCAACTCCCAACACGAAGATCATTTTCGGGGGTGCCTTTAAATTCGTGGATACCGATCTTCAAATAGATAGTCCGCGGTTTGTGATCGAAGATCACCCCTTCGGCATAGATATCAAGAAGTCCATCGTTTTAAATGCCGGTCTTACTTTTGATTCCCGTGATATTGTAAAATTCCCATCGAAAGGGGTGTTTTGCGATGCGGGTTTTTCAGTCTTTCCAAAAGTATTTGATAATCAAAGTTCGTTTACCAAGAGTTTTGTGGATTGCAGATTTTTTCTCTCCCCTATTCGAGACATGACTTTTGCCTTTCGTTGTCGAGGAGAAAAGATATGGGGAACGTTTCCCTTCTACGAGGCGGCTTATTTGGGTGGATCGTATTCATTACGCGCCTACCATTCCGAAAGATTTGCTGGTGATGCTTCAGCATTAGGCAGTACGGAGCTTCGTTTTAAATTATTCCAGCCTACAATAATCCTGCCGACAGACGTGGGCCTGTATATTTTCGGAGAAGCCGGACGTGTCTGGTTGAATGGGAACAGCCCCGGGGATTGGCACACCGGTATCGGTGGAGGGCTTTGGTTTGCACCCATTTACCGCTTTTTAACATTCTCCTTCGGAATGGCAAATTCGACCGAAGGATTCCGATTTAACCTAAATGGAGGATTTGCATTTTAGGTGAGGTGTGCCGACATTAACCCTGGGTTGAATGGCACACTCACTCATTGGCATTTCGTTCATTAGCGCCACACTCTCATTTTGTATTTATGGATCATTGGCGGTTTTTATATTGTTATGAGCTGCCTCGGTCGGGAGGGATTATCGGCAAGAAAATAAGTGTCGGAAGAGGAGATTAAAAAATTATCCTCTGAGTAAACGCCCATCACGGCCCTTCGGGATGGGTTAAAGATCTATCAATTCACATACCGATGTTTTGGTGATCTTATCGCAAGAAACATACTTGACATTGCCTTTCCAAAGTTTTATATTTTTTATAATTTAGTCGGTTACAAATATGAACTCGGGGGCGAGATGGAGAGTTCGGTGGAAGCTCAATATGCCATCAATGCCAAGCTGCCGATTGCCGGTCTTCTGATTGTCCTGCTCCTGGTCATGCAGTTCGACTCCATTCGCCGGCCGCTTATCATCCTGGCAACGATCACGTTGGGTTTTGTGCCAGTGTTGTACGCGATATTCTTTAAAGTGAAATACAAAGGATTCACCTATTAGGCATGTCTTTTTAAGGATAACGGATAATGAAAAACATATCGAGAATGCTCATATTCCCTCTCATCATGTGCATAGTTCCCATAATCCATGCACAAAAACAGGACCTCGACAAGCTCCTCGATTTGAATATCGAGGAGCTCATGAATGTCGAGGTGATCTCTGTCTCTAAAACAGCCCAGAGGCTCAGCGAAGTACCGGCCACTGTACGGGTCATTACGGCCGAGCGAATCAAAGAGAGGGGATATTTCACACTCGAAGAAGCACTCTCGGATTTACCTGGATTTCAGTTCCGAAATATCGTTGGATTTAACAGCTATGTATTTATGCGTGGCCTTTTTTCTCAAAACCAATCTGTGTTACTCCTGGTTGACGGTGTGCAAATTAATGAGTTGAATTCGGGCGGATTTTATGCAGGAGGTCAGTTCAATTTATCCAATGTCAAGAAGATTGAAGTCGTTTATGGCCCTGCCTCCGTTCTCTATGGTACAAATGCCATCTCCGGTATCATCAACATCATTACCAACGATCCCAAAGATATTCAAGGAATCCAAGTCGGTGTTCTGACAGGCAACTTTAACACAAGAAACTACGATCTGAAAGCCGGTTATTATAATGAAAACACCAATTTAGGCTTCAGCATTTCGGGCATGTTCAAACAGACCGAGAAGGCCGACCTGGGAGGAATGAAGGGTGATAATAATTGGACCGACGACATGGAAAATTTTGAAGATGATATTTCCTTGGATGGCAAAATGATATTTAAAGACCTTAGTCTGGGATTCGTATTCCAGGACAAGCGGGCTTCTCGAACGACGAACTACAAAACCATCGATTCAAATTATCTCGATTCCGGTACAAAGTGGCATATACGATTCATCAACGGTCACATCAAATATGTCTACGACAGAAGTCAGACATGGTCCAACCAAATACAATTCTACTACAGAAATTCAACTGTCTTAGACAATACAATCGCATATATAAAAACCGATGCCAGTACCACCGGAGGCCAGACAGGATACTACCGCCCCAATAATCTCCTGGGTTTGGAAAATCAGTTGAACCTAAAACCATTCAAGAAATTACAGATTATCGCAGGCCTCGTTTTGGAAAAGGAAAGTTTAGCCGAAGGATTTTCAAAGACCCACAGTGGTTCTTCCATCCTCCCTCCTCCAAAGCCTCCAAGACCTAATATGATGACCAACCATTTGGCAAGTGTGTATTTGCAAGCACAATACAAAATGTTTAAAAATACAGAATTGACACTAGGATACAGGTATGACGAATCCAGCTATTACGGAACGGTCAACACGCCCAGGATCGGAATGGTTTACAACAAAAACAGACTCACTGCAAAACTCCTCTACATGGAAGCGTTTCGGGCACCAAAACCGTGGGATTATACATATGAGGAAGGCAATCCAAATCTCGAGCCAGAGATCATGAAATCTGTGGAATTGGGAATGGCTTATACTTTCACGAACAACTTTCTCACCAATATTTCCTTCTATAAAAATCATATGAAAGGCACATTCACTCGGGAGGAGCGAAGGCAGACAAATGGACCTCGGTTGAACACAGACGGGTTTGAAATATCATTTGACTATGCCAAGGAAAGAATAAAATGGACCCTAAACTATACCTATAATTTTTCGAGATATGAACTCAAGGAAACCATCCCGGAGATTGGCAAACATAATGCCAACTGGGGAGTGACGTATGCATTCACAAACAGAATTAAGCTCAATTTAAGGGGACATTACATAGGAAGACGAAAAAACGTGAAGACGGTCACAGCCACGGGAAATAAATATGTCGATGATGCCCTGGTATTTCATTCAACACTGTCCGTATTAAATCTAATGGGATTTAACATACAGCTCATATGTAAAAACCTTTTGGATGTCGAATACTACCATACATCCAACAATCCACCGGAAAGATACCGTCAACCACAAAGAACGATAATGTTCAGATTGGAGTATAAAATTCATCACCCTGCGATGTCTCAGTGAATCAATTGATTATTCGTAAACGCTCACCATGAATCTATTGGTATTTGTTATGAAAATTCGTTTCTCAAATTGGAAAAAAAGGTCCATCCTGCGAACAGCTCTGGTGTTTTTCATCATGAATGGCCTTAATGCACCATCTTCACCTCAAACAGAGAAGGGTCATGAATCTGAATTGAAAGCCACCTTTATTTACCACTTCACGAAATACATTCGATGGCCGAATTCGGAAGGATACGAAATATTTAATATCGGTGTTCTGGGAGACAGCCGGGTCATAGAGCCGCTTCAGGAGATCGCAAAAAAGGAAACTGTCCATAATAAGAAAATGATGATAAAGCAGTTGAACAACACAGAAGATATCCGTGACTGTCAGATCGTATTTATATCGGAATCAATGAGAAATGAAGCGGCAGAGATACTCAACGAAATTAGCGAAAAGCACATATTAACAATCGGAGAAAGTGTAGGTATGGCCAGACAGGGTATTGCAATGAATTTTATCATCCAAAAGGATAAAATTAAATTTGAAATGAATATCCGTGCCTTTCAACGTGCCGGGCTTGCAGTGAGTTCTCAACTGCAAAAATTGGCCATTATGGTAGAGGAGGAAATATAATCCATGATGCGTATAAAAAATCTCTCGATTCAGAAGAAACTCATAGCGATTCAACTTCTCACTGTATTTATCGTACTCTTGTTCTTCAGCATTTCCATTCTCTCCAAAGATTTACATTTTTTTCGGGAATCCGTCATTGACCAACTCATGTCTATGGCAAAGTTGATCGGAGCAAACAGCGTTTCCGCAATCAATTTCTTGGATGACGATGCCGCCCAAACAATACTGGCATCCCTGGATGTCGAAGAAGAGATTGTGAATGCCTGGATTTATACGGCAGATGGGTTACTGTTTGCAAAATACAGCCGGGATGGATTCGCAGATTATGCATTCCCGGAATTAGAACAAGAATCCCACGAATTTAAAATCGACTTCACCACACTAACCATGGGGATCATCCAGGAGGGTAAGAACCTCGGAACGATTTCATTGCGCATCAATATGGAACACTCGCGCGCCCATGTAAGACAGAGAATCATGATCGCATTTCTTGTATTGATTATGGGTATGGTCATCGCCCTCATACTGTCCCATCTGACCCAGAGAACGATTTCGAGACCCGTCCTGAAATTGGTAGGAATATCAAAATCCGTATCCAGGACCGGAGACTACTCGGTCCGGGCAGAAAAAGAGGCCAATGATGAAATCGGCATTTTATGTGATACATACAACGACATGATGGCACAAATTGAAAAACGGGCGCTGGAAAGGGACAAAGCCGAAGAAACACTGATAAGGGAGAAAAACTTCACCGACTCGGTGATCAATAGCCTTCCGGGTATGTTTTACGTTTTTGCCGAGGATGGCGGTTTCCTGAGGTGGAATGAAAATGTGGAAAACGTGACTCAATATTCGGAGACAGAGTTACGAAACATGAGCCTCCTTGAACTGCTCGAAGGTCAGGAAAAAGAAACCGTGGCCCAAAAGATCAAGGATGTTTTCAGGAAGGGCAAGGGAAATGTGGAAGCCAACATCGTTTCAAAAAACGGAGAAAAAACGCCCTACTATCTCACAGGCCTCCGAACGGAGATTACCGACACTCAATATCTTGTGGGTACGGCAATCAACATTACAGAACAGAAACGGATGGAATGGGCCATAAAAAAACAATTAAAATTTGAAAACCTTATCGTTACAATATCTACCAATTTCATCGATTTGGATACTGACGAGATCAACACAGGGATCAATCATGCGCTACAATCCATCGGAGAATTTGCGGATGTGGACAGAAGTTATATCCTGTTGTTTACTGAGAACGGGACAAAAATGAATTATACCCATGAATGGTGTAGAGAGGGAATCGAACCGGAAATGGAGAATTTTCAAGATGTCCCTATCGACCTTTTCCCCTATTTTGCAGAGAAGATCCGAAACCATGAGGTTATTTATGTGCCCCGCATCTCCGACCTTCCGGAGGAAGCAAAAGTGGAAAAAGACTTAATTCCAAAGAAAGGCATTCAATCCCTTATCAACGTTCCCATGATCTATGGGGGGAGGATGGTGGGATTTCTTGGGATGCATTCAATACGCACTGAAAAAACATGGTCGGATGACTTTATTGCCCAACTAAAAATCGTCGCAGAAATGTTCGTCAATATGATTGAACGCGAGCGGATGGAGAAGGAACTGGCAGAGCATAAAAATCACCTGGAAGAACTTGTTACGACACGCACCATCGAGCTAACCAATACCAATAAAAAATTACAGCAGGAAATTATTGAGAGAAAACAAGCGGAAGAAGCCCGACGCGAGAACGAAGAAAAATTCCAGGCCATAAGTGGTTCCGCCCAAGATGCGATTATCATCATGGGCAACAATGGAAAAATTACGTATTGGAATGATGCCGGTACCAAGATTTTCGGCCTTTCAAATGAAGAAGTAATTGGGCAGGATTTACACCACATCCTCGCTCCTGAACGATACCATGAGGCATATTTGGAAGGATTTAAAAAATTTCGAAAGACGGGAAAAGGTAAGGTAGTCGGTAAATCAATAGAACTCATTGGAAGGAAAAAAGATGGAACGGAATTTCCTTTCGAGCTTTCCCTTTCTTCAGTAAAAATTAAAAACAAATGGAACGCCATCGGTATTTTACGAGATATTACTGAAAGAAAACAGGCTGAAGAGAAGTTAATGCTGTACAGAAAAATATTTATCAATACCAATGATGGTATAATTATTATGAATCCCGATGGTCAACTCATCGAGCGTAATCCTGCTCACAGATACCTCAGTGGTTATT